>JAGVTI010000309.1 GCA_019136935.1 Deltaproteobacteria bacterium | reverse complement strand
TCCGGGCGTGATCAAGCTGGTCAAGGTGTATATCGCCATCAAGCGGAAGCTTTCCGTTGGCGACAAAATGGCCGGGCGTCACGGAAACAAGGGTGTTTTGTCCCGTATTCTGCCGGAAGAAGATATGCCCTATTTCGCCGACGGCACTCCCGTGGATATCGTGTTGAATCCCTTGGGCGTTCCGTCTCGAATGAACGTGGGCCAGATCCTGGAAACGTATCTGGGCTGGGCGGTCAAAGGTCTGGGAGAGCGGGTGGGCCGTCTTTTGGAGAAAGAGACGGACACGGCGAAAATTCGCGAAGAATTGAAAGAGCTCTACGGGACACCCGAAATCAATGCATTTGTAGACGCCGCGTCCCCTGAAAAAATAAGGGAGTTCGTAGGCAATCTGGACAGCGGCATTCCCGTTGCGACCCCGGTTTTCGACGGTGCGGAAGAAGACGAAATCAGGAAAATCATGGAGACCTCGGATCTGCCCGTGTCGGGGCAGACGGTGTTGTACGACGGCAGAACGGGTGAGCCATTCAGTCAGCCCATCACCGTGGGAATGATTTACATGCTTAAGCTCCATCATTTGGTTGACAACAAGATACACGCCCGGTCTATCGGGCCTTATTCTCTCGTCACTCAGCAGCCCCTGGGCGGGAAGGCGCAGTTCGGCGGCCAGAGATTGGGAGAAATGGAAGTATGGGCCATGGAGGCCTATGGCGCCGCTTACTCGCTGCAGGAATTCCTGACGGTAAAGGCGGATGATGTGACAGGAAGAACACGGATGTACGAGGCCATTGTCAAAGGGGAACACACCACCGAACCGGGAGTCCCCGAATCCTTTAACGTGCTGGTCAAGGAACTGCAGAGCCTGTGCCTTGATGTCGAACTGATCGAGGAGGAATAAATCAAGATCGACGCGGAAGAAACGGCACCGTAACGGGCATTTGAGAAGGGTTAAATTTAACGATACATCAGGAGATAAAATCCGTGGAAGACGTTTTCAGTTATTTTGAGAAGCCAAAAGATCCGATTCGGTTCAACGCCATAAAAATATCCATCGCCTCACCCGACCAGATTCTTTCCTGGTCCTACGGCGAAGTGAAGAAACCGGAGACGATCAACTATAGAACATTTAAACCGGAGCGGGACGGACTTTTCTGTGCGAAAATCTTCGGACCCGTAAAGGATTACGAGTGCCTCTGCGGCCGCTATAAGCGGATGAAACACAAGGGGGTGGTCTGCGAGAAGTGCGGCGTCGAGGTGATTCAGTCCAAGGTTCGCCGCGACCGCATGGGACATATCACCCTGGCTACGCCGGTCGCCCACATCTGGTTTCTGAAAAGCCTGCCGAGCCGAATCGGCAGCATTCTCGATCTGACCCTGAAAGAACTGGAAAAAGTACTTTACTTCGAATCCTGGATCGTTCTGGATCCCAAGGAGACGCCCCTGAAGAAAAAGGAGCTTCTTTCAGAGGAAGATTTCAGCGATCTTCAGGATCAGTACGGCGAAGATGCTTTCGAGGCGGGAATCGGCGCCGAGGCGATCCGGAAACTTCTGGAGGAAATCGATCTGGTGGCCCTGGATGTGGAAATCCGGGAAGAATTGAAGGCGACTCCGTCGGACACGAAACGCAAGAAACTGGTCAAACGGCTGAAAATCGTCGAGGCATTGAAAAAATCGGGCAACCGGCCCGAGTGGATGATCCTGACCGTTCTGCCGGTTATTCCTCCCGATTTGAGACCGCTTGTGCCTCTGGATGGCGGGCGTTTTGCCACGTCGGACCTCAATGACCTTTACCGGCGGGTGATCAACCGCAATAACCGGTTGAAGAGGTTACAGGAACTGAATGCTCCGGAGATCATCATACGCAACGAGAAGCGGATGCTCCAGGAGGCGGTGGATGTGCTGTTTGACAACGGACGGCGCGGCCGTGCCATTACGGGCACCAACAAGCGGCCCCTTCGATCCCTGTCGGATATGCTCAAAGGCAAGCAGGGCCGTTTCCGCCAGAATCTCCTCGGAAAACGCGTCGACTACTCCGGCCGTTCCGTCATCACCGTGGGGCCCGACCTGCGGCTTCACCAGTGCGGTCTGCCGAAAAAGATGGCCCTCGAGCTTTTCAAGCCCTTTGTCTATAACCGTCTCCAGGAAAAAGGGTATGTGAACTCCGTCAAGAGCGCAAAGAAGATGGTGGAAAAGGAAACGGCGGAAGTATGGGATGCCCTGGACGAGGTTGTCCGGGAATATCCGATCATGCTCAACCGTGCTCCGACCCTGCACCGGTTGGGGCTTCAGGCCTTCGAACCCATCCTGATCGAAGGCAAGGCGATCCAGTTGCATCCCCTGGTCTGTACGGCGTTCAACGCCGACTTCGACGGGGACCAGATGGCCGTGCATGTGCCTCTGTCCATCGAAGCCCAGGCGGAAGCGCGGATCCTCATGATGTCGACGAACAATATCCTGTCGCCGGCCAACGGGAAGCCGATCATCATTCCGAGCCAGGACATCGTCTTGGGAATTTACTATCTGACCCGGGAGCGCCCCTTCGCCAAAGGGGAAGGGATGGCTTTTGCCGATCCTGAAGAAGTGCGCCGCGCCCTCGATATGAATGTGGTCGATCTGGGGGCGAAGATCCAGGTGAGAATCGACGGTGAAGTCAAGACCACGACCGTGGGGCGTGTCGTCCTTTCGGAAATCGTTCCGAAACAGATTCCCTTCGACGCCATCAACAAGGTCATGAACAAGAAGGAACTGGCCAATCTGATCGACCACTGCTACCGCCTCTGCGGCGACAAGACGACGGTTCTTCTGGCGGATCGCCTGAAGGATCTGGGCTTCAAGTATGCGACGGTTTCAGGCGCCTCCTTCGCCATTCATAATCTCATTATTCCATCGAGCAAGAAGGATATCGTCAACGATGCCGACCGGGACGTTCTGAAGATCCAGAAAAGATACATGGACGGTCTGATCACGGACGGGGAGCGCTACAACATGGTGATCGACATCTGGGCCCAGGTGACGGAAAAGATCGCCGCCGACATGCTCGACGGCATCGGGACGGAGGAGATCGAAAGCCCCGACGGCAAGACGGTCAGATCCCAGAGCTTCAATCCCGTCTACATGATGGCCGATTCCGGCGCCAGGGGCAGCAACGTTCAGATCAGGCAGCTGGCGGGGATGAGAGGGCTCATGGCCAAGCCGTCGGGTGAAATCATCGAGACCCCGATCACGGCCAATTTCCGGGAAGGTTTGACGGTCCTTCAATACTTCATATCCACCCACGGTGCGCGAAAAGGTCTCGCCGATACGGCCCTGAAAACGGCCAACTCGGGTTATCTTACCCGTAGGCTCGTCGATGTTGCACAGGACTGCATCATCACGGAGCAGGATTGCGGTACCGTCGACGGCATTTATGTCAATGCCCTCATGGAGGGCGGTGAAATTATCGAACCCGCCGGCGAAAGGGTGCTGGGACGGGTGGCCCATGAAGATATCCGGGATCCCTTTACCGGGGAAATCCTGGTCCACGCCAACCAGGCCATCGATGAAGTGCTTGCGGAAAAGATCGACGGTGCGGGAATCGAAAGCGTCAACATCCGGTCGGTTCTGACCTGCAAGTCCAAACACGGCGTCTGTGCCATGTGTTACGGACGGGATCTGGCCCACGGACATCTCGTCAATATCGGTGAGGCCGTCGGGATTATCGCTGCCCAGTCCATCGGTGAGCCGGGCACCCAGTTGACGATGAGAACGTTCCATATCGGCGGTACGGCGAAATTCGACGAGCACTCCACCCTTGACGCCCGTCATGACGGGGTGATCCGGATTGTCAACCTCGACCAGGGAAGGGGCGATCTGGCCCTGTGCAAGGACGGCCGTGAACTGGTGGTGATGCGACGGAACGGTGAAGTCCATGTGCTGGATGAACAGGGACGGAGCCGCGGAAAATATACCGTTCCCTATGGCGCGCATCTGAAGCTGAAAGAGGGAGAGCCGGTGAAGAAAGGGGACCGCATTGCCGAGTGGGATCCCTTCTCCATTCCGATTCTGGCCGAGG
>JAGVTI010000259.1 GCA_019136935.1 Deltaproteobacteria bacterium | reverse complement strand
CAGATCGACGGCCTTGCCCTTGTCCATATCCGTTGCCATGCTTTCCTCCTCTCGATGCGACCTTGTTCGCCCCCGGCGGCTGTCCGCAGGGGAGCTTTCCCCCGGTTAATGGCGGGGTATCCTACGGGCCCCTGCCGAGGCATTCCGCGAGATACCCATTTTCTGCGGCTTTTTCTCCCGTGACGTCCGCATCCAACCGGCACGGGAAGCACGCGGCGGGAACTCCTCCCGGCAGGGACACCGGTCCCTGCTTTCATCCCCTGAAGAATCGTCCGGAACCAATCCGCTCCTATATCATTCTTCCCGAAAAATGCCATCAAAAACAATACGGCCGGGGGAATCCGGGGTGCTCAGAGGTGCCGGTCCGCCAGGGGAAATACGGCGAGATTGGTATAGACGGCCCCTGCGGGTGTCAGGTCGCTTTTGATGAACAGGACCTTATCCGCCGAAAAAGAACCGGCATCAAAATCCCGGCCCCGGGCGATAACCTCTTCGATTCCCTGGAGGGTCCGGGGATTCTTGATCCGCCCCAGGGTCAGGTGAGCCCGGAAGGGCCTGTCTTCCCGGGCGAAACCGGCGGTTTCCAGGGATTCTTCAATGTCCTGCCGCAGGCTGAAGAGCTCCTGGCTTTCTCCGCCGATTCCGATCCAGATGACCCGCGGTTTCGAAATGCCGGGGAAGACGCCGATTCTGCCCGCGGACAGGGTGAAGGAACGGTGGGCTTCGGCGATTCCGGGCAGGAGGGAAAGGATGCTTTCCCGGTTGGAGGGAAAAATGTTCCCCAGGAATTTCAGGGTCAGGTGAATCCCGTCGGGGTTCACCCAGCGGACGCCATGGGGGATTTTTTTCCTGAGAATTTCCTGCATGCGGACGATCCGTTCCAGCACCTCCGGTGGAGGATCGATGGCCAGGAAGGCCCGGATCATTTTGTCCGAGGTCATTTTGTACCTCCGTCAATTATCCGTGCCGCTCAGGGAAGGGACAGCAGGTGTTCCCTGAGCATCATCAGCGCCGTGTGCGCGGCGGCGACTTTCACTTTTCGCCGGTCCCGGTGAAAGAGGCAGTGACGGCAGATCGTCCCTGAGGCAGAGGCCAGGGCGATGTAAACCGTTCCCACGGGCTTTCCCGGTACGGCCCCCGTGGGACCGGCAATGCCGGTCGTGCTGAGCCCCAGGTCAACCCCGGCTGCGTTTCGGATTCCCTCGGCCATCCGCCTGGCCGTCGGTTCGCTGACGGCGCCGAACTCCGCCAGGATCGCTTCCGGGACGTCCAGGAGGGCCGTCTTGGAGGCGTTGCTGTACGTAACGGCGCCCCGCTCCAGGTAGAGGGAACTGCCGGGTACATCCGTCAGGCGGTCCGCGATCAGTCCCCCCGTACAGGACTCGGCGACGGCCAGGGTCAAGGCTTTCCGGGTAAGCAGGCTTCCCACAATCCCCTCCAGGGTTTCCTCGTCCCGGCCGAAAAGGCAGGGATTCAGGATCTCTGAAACGGCCGTTTCGACCCGGCGAAGATTTTCCTCCGCTTCCGCCTTCCGGGGATGGCGGGCCGTCAAAACCAGGTGGACCTCCGGGAACCGGGGATAAAACCCTGCCAGGACCTCGCCGTTTTCCGGGATCAGGCCCCGGATTCTTTCTTCCATTTCGGATTCGGGCATGCCGAAGCACTTCAGGGTCCTCGATGCCACGAAGGCAGGGGAAACAGGAGTGATGCGCTTCAGAAGGGGAATCGCCTGGTCCGCAACCATCCGTTCCGCCTCCTCGGGCACGCCCGGCAGGACGATGAAAAGGCATCCCCGGTGGTTCAGGGAAAAACCCCAGGCGGAGCCCACGGGATTGGGAATGACGTCAGCCCCTTCGGGGATCAGGGCCTGGCGCCGGTGGCCTTCCGTCCAGCGATAGCCGCATGCTTCGGTGCGTTCCCTCAAAGAGGCCAGAACGAGGTCGTTCCGGATCAGCCGGCGGCCGCAGGCCTTCGCGACCGCTTCTACGGTGATGTCATCCGGAGTCGGCCCCAGGCCACCGGTTACGATGACGGCGCGGCATTGGCTGGACAGGGAATCGATCGCCCGCCCGATGGCTTCAGCCGTATCGCCCACGGTCATGATGACCGGGATGTTCCATCCCATCCGGTATAACCGGGCGGCGATCCAGGGGGCGTTGGCATCCCGGATGCGTCCGTTCGTCAGTTCGTCTCCGATTGTCAGGATTCCGATGTTCAAAGTTCGTTTTCCGATCCGGTTACCGGCTCGGTGCCGGAAGATCAAAGTCTGTGTGTTCCTTAAATGCCGAATCCATGAATGAGACCCGCAAGGACCAGATTGGCGTAAACCCCTGCCGCCAGGTCGTCGGCGACAATGCCGAGGCCTCCGGGCAACCGGCGCTGAAACCGGTTTGCCGGGAAGATCTTCACAATGTCGAAAATGCGGAAAAGACAAAACCCCAGGACAATGTGAACCGGCGTCGGCGTAACCAGAAAGAAGGTAACCAGCATGCCGGCGATTTCATCGATGACGATACGAGGGGAATCCTTCCCCGGGAAAAGGGGTTCCGCTTCGTTCGAAAGATAACCGGCCAGGCAGGCGAAGGCTGTAGCCGTCAGCAGGTAGAGCATCCACGGGAAAGACGCCATCCCATAAAACAGGGGGATGCCCAGCAGGCTTCCCGCCGTGCCCGGTGCAAGGGGCGCATACCCGAGGCCCAGTCCCGTGGCGAATATTTTGATCAGCCGTTCCTTCAATTTCTTTCCTTTGCGGAATCGTATGCGGTTCCCGGTGGATCATCATGCCGGAAACCGCGGTCCGGGAATTTATTTAAACGCCGCCGGTAAATCCGTCAAGCGGTTCTTCCGGTATTTACGGCGGTGCAGGGGGAGAATCCCCCGTCTCAATTTGTCGCTTGAAAGTGAGTTATAGGCATGTTACAGGGAAATCACAAGAAATAAGTCAAGAAGGATGTGCAGGGTTTCCATTTCAGATTACGGATTAACCCGGACTGGAAGCTTTTCCCGGGGGAATAATCATGACGGGGGTGGTAAATGAACGGAATCGTGACCTTCTTACAGCAGGTTCCTCTCTTTCGGGCTTTTCGCCAGGACGACCTGCAGAAGATTTCCGATGTGGTAAAGGTGCAGCTGATCAAAAAGGGGGATACCCTTTTCCGCAAGGGGGACCAGGGAACGGCCCTTTACCTGATCATGTCCGGCAAGATCAAGATCAGTGTCACATCCCGTCTGGGCGACGAGGTGATCCTTTCCATCTTGGCCAACGGTGAAATTTTCGGGGACATGGCACTGCTGGACGGTATGCCCCGCTCCGCCGATGCCGTCGCCGTCGAAGACAGCCGTTTGTACGTGCTCTATCAGGAGGATTTCATTTCCATCCTCATGAAGAGTTCGACCGCCATCAAATCCCTGTTTTTCACCCTGTGTGCCCGTTTGCGGAAAACGGACAAATTCGTTGAAGAGACCTGCTTTCTCAACGTCTCCGCCCGCCTGGCCAGGCGGCTTTCCGAATTGGCGGAACAGCGGATCAAAATCGGGGAGGCGCAGGAGGAGATCCGGATCGAGATGACCCAGAGCGAACTGGCCAGCATGGTAGGCGCGACGCGGGAGAGTGTGAACAAGGAACTGCGGAACATGCGGGAAAAGGGGATCGTCAAGACGGTGGGACGGTCGGTTGTCATCTGCGATCTGGAACGATTGAAACGACGCGCCCGCTGGGATGAAAGAGGGTAGGAATCTCCTTTCCCCCGTCCCGATCCTTTGAATTACAGCGATGTGCCTTAATCCGGTTGACCATCTACCGGTCGCGTGTCTTTTCCCCCCTTGAATCTGTTTCGGATCATCATCAGGCGGTCGAAAGATGAGTCCAATGTGCGCGCGCCTCCATCTCAGAGGAGCGTTGATCTGCGGTTCACCGATTTTATCCGGGATCGAAAACAAACATGGATACTGAGCGTCCATGCTCCTTCGTGTTATCCTGCGAACACCTCCCATGTTTTAATCTTCGGCATTACAAGCACGCTCTCACCAAAAAGGCACGCGTATCGCCGGATTTGATCGTC
>JAGVTI010000074.1 GCA_019136935.1 Deltaproteobacteria bacterium | reverse complement strand
GAGTTCCTCCCCGGTGAAACGCTTGTACATGATCTTCCCATCCTGGGGGAGACGCTTTTCCGTGATATCCAGGTTGGACATGATCTTGATCCGTGAAATGATCGGCGCCCGGTATTCGTAGGGGAATATCTTGTAGGGGATGCACTCCCCGTCGATTCTCAGGCGGACGTTGACCTGGCGGTCCTTCACATCCGGCTCGATGTGAATATCCGATGCCCGCCTGACATAGGCTTCCTCGATCAGGTCGTCCACCAGGCGGATGATGTTGGCGTTGGCTTCCGCCTGATCCTCGATCCCGTTGCCCTCTTTCCCGGCGGCGTCCGGCGGAGGTAAAATACCATAGAAATAATCGATGAATTTGAGGATATCCTCCTCTTCCGCCAGGCAGAACTCCAGGGATTTCGCCCGGAGGAGGTTCTTGATCATGTCCTTCTTCAGGATATTGTCCAGGTCGTCGACGATGACCGACACGCGGCCCTGGCGCTCTTCCAGGGGGACCCAGCGTTCCCGGCGCAGGTATTCATAACTCAGGTTGACAAGAAGGTTCTCCGGAATGCGAATCTCCCGGCTGAACGCAATGGAACGAAAGCCGGTGATTTCCCGCGCGTTCTCTTTCTGGGATCTGTCTTCTATTTCTGCCATCGGTGATGCTTACCCCCGTTGACGTCGTTACATTTTCCTGTCCGAAACCCATCCAATATACCGCACCGCCTCTTTCTTTCAACCACGTTTTTCTTTCCGGAAGGGATCTTCCATTGCACCGGAAGGGCTTTGCTGGTATAAAGCGCCTCTGTCGGCCTGCAAAACAAACCGGCAAAATGTTCGCCGCGAATAGAAACCGGCTCCTCGTCAGAAGGATCCATACCATATGAACAGGAAATCGTCCCTTCTTTCTTACCGGGAAACAGTTCTGAGAGCCGGAGCATGGCTCTCACAAAACGGTTTTTTCGGCACCCGCCTGGGTACGGGAGGAAACGTTTCCCTGCGGATCGGGGATACGGAAACCCTGGCCGTCACGCCGACCTCGAAACGCTACGATGAACTCTCCACGGACGATATCTGCATCGTCGATTTCAACGAAACCCAACTTTCCGGCACCTATCCCCCTTCCATCGAAATCGCCATGCACATCGCCGTCTACCGGAACCGGCCCGACGTGCGCGCCATCGTGCACACGCATCAAAACTACGCAAGCGTTTTCTCCGTCATCAACCGGCCCGTCCCCGCTCTTTTCGAGGAAGTCTCCCTCAAGATAGGCCCCCGGATCGACATCGTTGACTTTGCTCCCGCGGGAAGCGTGGAGCTGGCGAACCAGGTGGCGGAAAAACTGCGGAACGGCGCCCGCGGGTACATCATTCAAAACCACGGCGCCCTTGCCCTGGGATGCACTATGGAAGAGGCGCTCCTGAACACCGAATTGATGGAAAAGGCCTGCCGGATTTATTACCTTGCCCTTCTTACGGGCAATCCCATCACCGACCTTCCCCCGGAGCAACCTTAGGCCGTTCCGGATGAAAATCTCAGCCTTCGGCGCAAATCGAAAAACAAAACGGAGACGGTATCGCAGGTAAACGACGTGAACGGTCGGGATAAAGCTATCTGGCCGATACGGAGGCTTGCAGCATTTCCAGGAATCGCCTGTGGTAATTCAGCAGATGCAGGTGTTTTCTGTAAATCAGGTAGAAGTTGCGTTCGATATTCCCCCCTTCCAGGGGAACCAGCACCAGGAGACCCTGTTTGAGTTCCCGTTCCACGGCATACAGAGAAATGATGGACAGGCCGAGCCCGCCGATCACCGCTTCCTTGACCGCTTCGGAACTTCCCATTTCCCCGACAATGTTGAAAACAGCGAGAGAAAGACGATCTTTTCTCTGCAGATATCCCTCGATGTTTTCACGGGTTCCCGAACCCCGTTCGCGGACAACGAAGGGTTCCTTGACCAGCTGTTCCATGGATATGGTTTTCCCGTGACCCGGGACAGGGTAATCCGCGGGGGCAACCAGAACCAGTTGGTCCTGCCACAGGGTTTCCACGCAAAGCCGCTTGTCGCAGGGCTCCTTCCCGATTACGCCCATCTCCGCATGGCCGTTGAAGATCAATTGTTGCGTTTCCTCGCTGTCGCAGGTCTGGAGATGGACGCGAATATCCGGATAACGCTTTCTCATCCGGCCGAGCAGCCGGGGCAGAATATACGTTGCCGGAATGGTACTGGCGGACAGGAAGATATGGCCGGCTTCGTGTTCCCGCATCTCCATGATTTTCTCTTTCGCCTCTTCCCGGAGGCGGATCATGCGCCTTGCATAGCTGTAAAGGACCTGCCCCTCCGGTGTCAGGGACAGCCCCTTGTTGGCCCGGTTGATGATCTGCGTGCCGACCGCCTCTTCCAGGTTCTTGATGTGCTTGGTCAGGGTGGGCTGGGTGAGAAACATCTTGTCGGCCGCACGGGTGAAACTGCCCGCATCGACCAGTTGAATCAACGCTTCAAGTTGCTGCATCGTGATGTTTTTGAACGTATCGTAACCCATGGGGCGGACCATATCACACAGAAATGCAATTCGCCAGTCTCTTTCTTAATTAAAGCACTAACATGGAAAAAAACGGGACCGTTCCCCGATGTCATTTTCCGCACGGCGGGATATTTCTGAACCGGACCGGTACTTCACACACGTCCGGGAGGCTTCTTATCTGTTTGACAGATTCGTTCTTTTTGTATAGGTAAGGTATGAATTCCATGGAAAAATACGTATCCGGAGGTTTTTCACCACGGGTAGCTGCATGGAGGATCAGATTAAATCGTTCGAGGAAACCGCGATGGACGATCATCAAAAGATTCGATTGACGGAAACCGTACACGGCGCCGGTTGAGCCTGCAAAATAGGTCCGGGTGACCTGCAGGAAGCACTGAAGGATCTGCCCTTGAGTTCCGATCCGAAACTGATTGTCGGCATGGAACATGCCGAAGACGCCGGGGTGTACCAATTGCGGGATGACCTGGCGATCATCCAGACCGTCGATTTCTTCACGCCGATCGTCGACGATCCCTATACCTTCGGCCAAATTGCCGTTACCAATGCACTGAGCGACGTCTACGCCATGGGCGGCAAGCCTTTGACGGCCATGAATATCGTCTGTTTTCCCATTAAAACCATGCCCGTCCATATTCTCCGGGATATTCTCCGCGGCGGCATGGACAAAATGCATGAAGCGTGTGTCCTTCTCGTCGGCGGTCACAGCGTCGAGGACAATGAACTGAAATACGGCCTCTCCGTCACGGGCGTCATCCATCCGGACAAAGTGCTCCTGAACCGGGGCGGACAAGTCGGAGACAGGCTGATCCTGACCAAGCCCCTGGGAACCGGTATCGTCAGCACCGCCGTGAAAGCGGGGGTGGCCGATGAAGCACTGCAGGCCAGATCCGCCCGATGCATGACCACCCTGAACAAACAGGCGGCGGAACTGCTGGAAGGCTTGTCAACGGTTCATGCCTGCACGGATATCACCGGGTTCGGTTTTCTGGGCCACGCCTGCGAGATGATCGAAGAGGCAAACGTCGGCATGCGGGTTTACGCGTCCCGGGTTCCCTATTTCCCGGGACTGAAAAAACTGCTGGACGACATGATCATCCCCGGCGGTACAGCGAGAAACAGGCGTCATCGTGAGCCCCAGGTCAACATTGATCCAGGCTGCCCGGACTGGATGATGGACATCCTGTTCGATCCCCAGACAGCGGGGGGCCTTCTGATCGTCCTCGGGGCCGCCGAAGCCGAAGAACTCCTGCGGAAAATGCACGGCGCAGGGATTGAAGAAGCCGCGATCGTCGGTGAAATCACGGCCGAACCGAAGGGGAAGATTGACTTGGTCTTTTAAAACTGAAAACATCGCAACCCGGAATCCGGTACATGCAGCTCAGGTATGGATGCCGGCTCAAAAGACCGCATCATAATACTTGATTTATATTCATGGTTATTCTGAGCAAAGTGAGGGATCTCACTTTTGTACACTGGAGATTCTTCGTCGCTTGCGCTCCTCAGAATGACATTGCGACACAGCCTCCAAATCCGGCATGACAGAC
>JAGVTI010000236.1 GCA_019136935.1 Deltaproteobacteria bacterium | reverse complement strand
TCCCTTGAGTTCCATGAGCATCCGGTCACAGCTCAGAAGCGGCTCCCGGTAATCTTCAACTCCCTGAAAGCAGACGGAGGTCCTGGCACCCGGTTTTTGGGCCCCCAACTCCGCCAGCAGAAAACGAAGCCGGATCGTTTCTTTTTGATCCTTCTCAGCCGCAAGAACCGTATTCAGCAGGCGAATCGCCGACGAGGTCTGGTCCATCCCGACGAGGCAGCGGACCATGGCCCGGACAACCTGGGAAATATGCCGGCTTTGGGGATAGAGACCGCGAAAATAGGAAAATACCAGGAATGCCCGGCTGTAATTTCCCGTGCTGTAGAGGTGATAACCCGTATTCAGGAAAATATCGTCCGGCAAGCCATAAAGATCGGGCCAGCGCTGAAGGGCACTGCTGTACCAGATATCCGCATCCTTGGAGAGACCCATCCGGTAATACGCATCGGCCAGTGAAAAAATGGCCGCCCTGGACAGGGCGCTGCCGGGATATTTTGCGTAAAACGCCCGCAGGATCTCCACGGCTTCGTGATATTTTCCATCCAGGCGGAGAAGGTCCCCCATCTGGTAGAGTCCTTCCTCCGCCAGGGGGGACGCCGGGTATTTTTCCCGCAGACTTTTATACGCGGCAACGGCCTCCCTGTAAAGGGCCAGCGCCTTGTACAGATGCCCCAGGCGCCAATAGGCGAGGTCGTTGCCGTGCCGGATATCGGGATATTTTACAAGGATGTTTTTATACTGATGGACGAGGCCGTATAACACCCCGTTGTTATTGCTTTCCTTCAGAAAATACATACAGTCGGCGAGCCGTCTCTCCGCCAGTTCACGCCAGGAGGCGTCGATATCGCTTCTCGCCAGGATGTCCTGGAAAACCGGACGGGCCTTCGCATATCGCCCCCGCTGAAAATCCTCCATGGCGGCATCGAAATAGGGCCACCGCGGCATGACCGGAGCGGCCGGCATGACCGGAGGCGTGACGGCGGTCGGCAAAGGAACGGCCAACCCGGGAGGGATGACGTCCGGGAAGCGGCCCGGCGTCTCGGGAGAATTCGGAGTCGCCGTTGCCGCTTGGTCTTTTCCGGCATTTTTTCCCGGCGGCAGAGCGGTCTTCGATTCTGCAGAAGGCGGAACCTGCGCTTTTTCTTTTTCCCGCGATTGAATCCGGTCCCGGGGGGATTTTTCCACCGAGGAAACCGACGAAATTCTGGAGGCCGGTTCTTTCCCTCTCCCGACCTTTTTCCCCTGAATGCCTTTTAAATCCCGCTTTTTGATCGGACTCGATTTCCGGGCATTCGATTTGCCCTTGATACGATCTCCGACCGGGCTGGAGGAGGCTACGGGAATAATCCGAACGCAATGGATCACCCCTGTTTTCTTCAGCTTTTCCCCCGCGGCCGCCGCTTTGTCCCTTGTTGGATAGGGTCCGGCAAGAACACGGAATTTCTTCTCTTTACCCTGACCCGTTTCCTCGTAGAATGCGTTGTAACCGTGCTCTTTCAATCGGGCAACCTCGGAAACGGCCATTTTAATATGATAATAAGAGGTAAAACTCAGGTAAACACCCCTTTTGTTCCCCTTATTCCCCTGCTCGTCCGGCATCCGGCTCAGGCAGGAGGGAGGATGGATCATCTGGAACAGGAGGAGGAAAAGAAGAAACAGGCTTGCCAGGCCGACGGAAACGCTGCCGTCGGATAACCCGTCCAGCTGCCACGGCTGCTCTTTTCGCTCCTTTGATATCGATGAATTCATGCCAGGGTTGACGCCTTCCATAAAGGTACGGGGAACGGGGTAAAATCCCGTTCGCCGGAAACGGTCATGCTCTTTCCGCTTGGGAGCAAATTACATACCAGAAAAGGCCGCGGGAACTTTTTGACCGTCCGGAGACGCATTTCAGCACGGGGGCGGCATGTAAAACCGGATTTCTCACGTCAATCCGTGACACGGAAGACAATTATTTGACATGCTTTCCCCCTTCCCCGGAAACGACCCTCCCGGCATCCTCTCTACGGGATCGAAAAAACCTCCGGGAGAGGGCCTGTTTTCCCGTCCCGCCAGCATTTCAAACAATTAGCAGCCCACAGGGCACTTCCGGTATCACTTTTGCAATGACCCGGGAAAAACACTTTCAAGACGGAGCACTTTATCGCGATCCATCATCGGATGTTCGGGACTTTCACATTTGCGGATCGCCGGGCATAATGCGGATATCATTCAGTCAATCCAAGGATGATCATGATGAGTCCAAAAAAATTACGGGAGTTACGCTCCCGGGGGGAAGGTTCCAGGATGCAATTGAATAATCACGAAACGGCTTCAATGAACAGAAGGGAGTTTTCACGGGTTTCCGTACTGCTTCCATTCGGTTTGCGAATCATTTCACCGGAAGAAAGGGACGCCTCGCAGGCGAAACTTTTTGGCGAAGCCATTTACAGCGAGCTGTCGACGCTGCCCGAAATCGGAGATGCGCATTTGTCGGTATGGATGAAAGCGATCAACGCCAAGCTTGACGCCGTGATGCGGATGATCGCCCTGTATCAGGGAGGATTCCAGTCTCTCCCGTTGAAAGCCGTCACGATCGGCGCCGGCGGCATGGATTTTCTCTCCAAAACGGACATTCCCGTAGGAAGCGCCCTGGAAATCAAGATCATTCTTTTTTCCCTGCCACCGGTGGCCGTTCAGCTCTACGGAGAGGTGCTGTCATCCGGCGAAAAAAACGGCCAGTTCCGGATCGCCCTGAAGTTTCTCGACATGGATGAACAGATCCGCAAGGAAATCGTCCGGTTCGTCTTTGAAAAAGAGAGGGAGATTCTTCGGGCGAAAAGAGGGGAGAAGGATTATTCATGATCGTCGTCATCGGGTTCGCTGTCGTCATCTCCGCCGTGGTAGGCGGTTATTTGCTCGCTCACGGTAATTTATCCGTTCTCTTCCAACCGACGGAAGTGCTCATCATCTTCGGCGCCGCCATCGGCGGATTTCTCATCTCGTCACCCTTGAAGGTCATCAAAAAAGTCGCCGGAGCGGTCGCGGACATCTTTACCAACAAAAACCTCTCCAAGGAAAATTACATGGAGGCCCTGTTGCTTCTGAACGGTATCTTCTACAAAATCAGACAGCAGGGTCTGGTATCCATCGAATCGGACGTGGATCAGCCTGCAGAAAGCCCCGTGTTCACCCAGTTTCCCCAAATCCTGAAAAACGAGCGGGCCATCAACCTGATCACGGATACCTTAAGGACCGTCATGACCACAACGATCGCCCCTCATGAACTGGATGCCCTCCTGGACAACGAACTGGAAACCCATCTGGAAGAGCTGACGAGCCCTTCGAAGAGCGTCAACTTCATTGCCGACGCCCTCCCTGGCCTGGGAATCGTAGCCGCCGTTTTAGGCATCGTCATCACCATGGGTAAAATCGGGGAACCTCCGGAAATCCTCGGCCAGCATGTCGGTGCCGCCCTGGTCGGAACCTTTCTCGGGGTTTTGCTGTGTTACGGGTTCGTCGGCCCCATGGGCAGATGCATGGAGCATTCCGCGATGGAACAGCTCCAGTACCTGACGGTCCTGAAGGTGTCCCTGCTGTCCTTCATCGGCGGCGCGGCGCCCAAGGTCGCCGTTGAATTCGGCCGCCGGGTTATTCCCACGGAAGTCAGGCCGACATTTCTGGAGGTGGAAGAAGCGTTCCGCCAGGCGAAGAAATAATGGACGATCGATCCTCACCCATCATCATCATCAAAAAAAGGAAGAGACCCCGCGAAGACCATCACGGCGGCTCCTGGAAGGTTGCTTACGCCGACTTCGTGACGGCCCTGATGGCCTTTTTCCTCCTTTTGTGGCTGATTACCATGGTCTCGCCGGAAAAACGCGCCGCCCTGTCCGATTATTTCAGAAACTTCAGCCTCTTCGAGGAAACGTCCAGTTCCGGCCAGTCCTTCCTGGATAAATCGACCCAGGTCCTGGACAAGCAGGGCACGGACGCAAAAATGTCCGCAAAAGAACCGAGGGCCGGGGCAGCAAAGGACTCCAGGGAACGGGTCACGGATTCCATGGGATTCAACGTCATCGAGATTGCCGAAAAGGGAACGATCTCGACGGAGGATCTGGTCAAAAAACTCAAGACGGCCATCGAAGAAAAACT
>JAGVTI010000128.1 GCA_019136935.1 Deltaproteobacteria bacterium | reverse complement strand
GACGCAGCAGATACGACCGTCGAAATCCGCCTGCCGATTCGTTTCTGAAACCGGACCGAAGGAGGTGCATTTTATGAGAAGAACATGCCTGGCGGTATTGTGCGTCGCCTGTCTGAGCTTTTGCGGTTCAGCCCGGGCGGAGTCGCCGATCGGTTTTGTGGATATGACCCGGATCATTCAGCAGTCTTCCGCAGGTGCGGCGGCCATGAAGGAACTGGCCGCATTCAAGGAGCAGAAGAACAAAAGCTTGGCGGTGAAGGAAAATGATCTCCAGGGAAGGCGGGACCAGATCAACCAAAAAATATCCGACAATCCCAAGGACGCCGGATTGCCGAAGCTGCAGAAGAATTATCAGGAAGCCGTCCAGGCCTACAACAAGCTGCAGGCGGATCATCAGGCGGAGATTCAAAAGAAAGACCGGGAGTTGACCCACGGCATTCTCGAAGAGGTGTATCTGATCTGCAACGATCTCAAGCGGGAAAAAGGATACGCCTATGTTTTCGACAAGGGGCAGAGCGGCATCATCGTGTTCCCGCCGGAGAATGATCTCACCACGGAAGTGATCAAGCGATACGATGCAAAATACAAGGCCAGGGGAAAGTAAAAAGTAAGAGGAAATCCGCCCTTCCTTTCAGGCAATGGGGCGGTTCGATCATGTCCGGTTCCTTTTACTCCCGGCCAAGAAGGGTCGGCCGAAGGCCCAGCTCCCGGATCATGTCCAGATCCATCCCGGCATTTCTCCCCTGGGTCGTCAGGTAATTCCCCATCATGAGGCCGTTGGCCCCGGCGAGGAAAATCCACGACTGGAAATCTTTCAGGGTGATTTCCCGGCCGCCGCAGATCAGGATGTCCTTCGTGGGATTGACGAAACGGAAGAGGGCGATGCTTTTCAGGGCCTCCATGGGAGAGAGCAGGGGGCGGTTTTCCATCTTCGTTCCGGCAACGGGGTTGAGGAAGTTCAGGGGAATCCCATCCACATCGAGATCCCGCAGGGTGCAGGCCAGCTCCACCCGCTGTTCCCAGGATTCACCCAGGCCCAAGATGCCGCCGGAGCAGACACGGAAACCCTCCGATTTGGCGAGTTTCACGGTGTTGATATCGTCGTCGTAATCGTGGGTGGTGCAGATCCGGTCAAAGAAGCTCCGTGCCGTCTCCAGGTTGTGGTGATAGACGGAAACGCCGCTTGCCCTGAGTGTCCGGGCCCGCTCCGGGGTGAGGGTTCCGAGGGAAGCGCAGACGGTGATGTCCGACTTTCCCCTGATCCGCTCCGTTGTCCGGCAGATGGTCGCGATCTCCTCCTCCGTGAGCATCAGGCCGCTGGTGACCATGGAAAAACGGGTTGCCCCGGCGGCCCGGCGGGCGGTCGCGTCGTCGACCATGAAATCTTCCGATTTCAGGTCGTAGGTGGGGACACCTGTTTGATGATGCGACGATTGGGCGCAGAACGCGCAATCTTCCGTGCAGAGCCCCGACTTTGCGTTCAGGATGGCGCAGAGGAGGATCCGGTTGCCCTTGCATGCCCGGACAATCTTCCGGGCGAAGGTGAGAAGGTCGAGGGTATCCTCCTCCGGGAGACGGGCCAGACCGCAGGCCTCATCGTAGGTGGGGACATAGCCGTGATCGATGATTTCTTCCGCTAAACGGGCGATTTTCCTATTGAACATCGTATGCTTCCTCGAGACGAAAGGATTGCCTTTTTCGGCATCGACGGTTCTTTTATCAGACATTTTTTCGATCGTCAACCTGATTTGTAAAATCAGTTGACAATCGCGTTGCCAGGGTGTATGAGCCCCTCATGTCGACTAAAGATGAACTGCTGAAATACCTTAGGGAATCCGATGGCGCCTGGATATCGGGGGAAAGCCTCGCGGCCGCTTTGGTGATTTCACGAAGCGCCGTCTGGAAGCATATCAAAGCCCTCCAGGAAGAGGGATACGAAATCGGATCCTCGTCAAGACGGGGTTATGCCCTGCGGAATCTGCCGGATCGCCTCCTTCCGGCGGAAATCCGTCAGGGTCTGAAAACGGTCTGTTTCGGGCGGGAAACGATTGAATATTACGACGAAACGGATTCGACGAATCTCCGGGCCCGGGCGCTGGCCCATGACGGGGCGCCCGAGGGAACGGTCGTCGTCGCCGAAACCCAGATCCGGGGCAGGGGGCGGCGGGGAAGAACCTGGTTTTCCGCACCGCGTTACGGGATCTACGTGTCCGTCATTTTACGTCCCCGGGTTCAGCCCCACGAGGCGCCCCAGTTGACCCTGCTGGCGGCCATCGCCATGACGGAAACCCTCCTGGAACGGGCCTCTTTGCCCTTCGCGATCAAGTGGCCCAACGATATCCTGGTGGAAGGGAAAAAGATCGCGGGTATTTTGACGGAAATGGCCCTGGAGATGGATCGAGTCGATTATGTCGTCGTCGGAGTCGGCCTGAACGTCAATACGCCGGAGGAGGTCATGGCGGAAGAGATCCGGGATATCGCCACGTCCCTGCATATGCTGACGGGGAAAAACTTTTCCCGGGTGGACATCCTCAGGGGATTTCTGGTGAAACTGGAGCAATACTATGCCCTTTTCCAGGACAGACAGTTCGAGCGCATTCGCGACCGCTGGAAGGAGCTGTCCGGGATCATCGGAAAACAGGTCAAGATCGAGGGCCTCGACCGTGCTTACGAGGGGGAGGTCATCGACCTCGACCGGGACGGATTCCTGATTCTGAAAGCGTCCGATGGTCATCTGGAACGGATTGTGGCGGGGGATGTCCTGTACCGGTAAAAGGCGGGACTGATGCGCCTTTACGGCTTCGCATGAAGTCCGGTCCGGTCACCCCGGACCGCGCCGATTTTTTATTTTTCACGGACTCATCGTAGATTGAAGGAGTTTTTTATGGAAATCAGGGAAGAGGAAATCAGGGACCTGGAGAAGGCGGATCTGGAGTGTATCTGGCATCCCTTCACCCAGATGCAGCTTTACCGCAGGGAAAAGCCCGTCATCATCGAAAAAGGCAGGGGATGCCGGTTGTACGATATCGAGGGCAATGCCTATCTCGATGGTGTTTCCTCCCTCTGGACGAATGTTCACGGCCATGCCAAGGCCGAACTGGACGAGGCCCTCAAGGCCCAGACGGACCTGATTGCCCATTCCACCCTGCTGGGGATTTCCAGTGTCCCGGCCATCCGCTTCGCCCGGAAACTGCTTGATGTCGTCCCCTCCGGGCTCACCAAGGTATTTTATTCCGACAGCGGTTCCACGTCCGTGGAAATCGCCCTGAAAATGGCCTTTCAGTATCACCGGCAGTCGCCGAAAGGCAACCCGAAGAAGACCAAATTCCTGTCTTTCGTGAATGCCTATCACGGCGATACGATCGGTTCGGTCAGCCTGGGCGGCATCGATCTCTTCCACGAAATGTACCGGGAGCTCCTGTTCGAAACGTATAAAGTCGCTTCCCCCTACTGTTACCGCTGTCCCTACGGCCTGGACTATCCGGGCTGCAAGCTGGATTGCCTCCTCGGTGTGGAAAAGATGCTGGATGAACACCATGATGAAATCGCCGCGGTGGTATTGGAACCCCTGGTGCAGGGGGCGGCGGGCATGCTGATGCAGCCGGAAGGTTTTCTCCGGGGGGTGAGGGCGCTGTGCGACCATTACGGCGTATTCCTGATCGCCGATGAAGTAGCCGTGGGCTTCGGCCGGACGGGGAAGATGTTCGCCTGCGAACATGAGGGGGTGACACCCGATATCCTGTGCCTGGCGAAGGGGATTTCGGGAGGATACCTGCCCCTGGCGGCAACGGTGACCAGTGAGGAGATCTTCGACGGTTTCCTCGGAGAGTTCATGGAGAACAAGACTTTCTTCCACGGGCATACCTATACGGGAAATCCCCTGGCCTGTGCCGTGGCCATCGCCAGCCTGGAGCTTTTCGAAAAGGAGCGGATCATCGAGAACCTCCAGCCGAAAATCACCTTTCTTAAAAATAAACTGGCTGCATTCAAAAACCTTTCCCACGTTGGAGATATTCGTCAACGGGGCCTGATGGTGGGAATCGAGCTGGTTGCGGACCGGAACACCCGTGAGGGCCTGCCCGTGGCGGATCGGACGGGTCACCAGGTGATCCTGGAAGCGAGAAAACGGGGTGTCATGATCC
>JAGVTI010000079.1 GCA_019136935.1 Deltaproteobacteria bacterium | reverse complement strand
GCGGCGAGTGTCCTTGTCGGCGATTTCCTCTACTCCAAGTCCTTCCGGCTCCTGACGGAGTACGGCAACCTCGACATCATCAGGCTCCTGTCCGCGACGACCAACACCATGTCCGAAGGCGAAGTCTTCCAACTGGTCAAGCGGGGTGACGTGGACATTACGGAAGCGGATTATCTCTCCATCATCGACAAGAAGACCGCCGTTCTGATCTCGGCGGCCTGCGCCCTGGGAGGACACCTGGGCGAAGCGATGGACAGCCGGATCGAAGCATTGACCCATTTCGGCCTGCGGGTCGGCGCGGCCTTCCAGATGACCGACGACACTCTCGATTACATGGCGAAAGAAGAGGATTTCGGCAAGGCCATCGGAAAGGATCTGGAAGAAGGCAAGCTCACACTCCCCCTGATCCGGACGATGGGGCAGTGCTCGGAGGAAGAAAAGGAACGGCTCCGGGAACTCCTCGGACGGGAGGAAAGGGACGGGGAAGCCATTGGAACGATCATGGCGCTCATGCACCGCTACGACGGGATTTCCTACACCCTCGGCAAGGCCAAAGCGCTGATTGCCGAGGCGAAAAGCATTCTTTCCTCTTTCCCGGATTCGACTCCCAGGGAAGCCCTTCTCGCCGTCGCCGACTACGTCATCGAAAGAGAAATATAGAAAAAAACCTTGACCGGCCGGCAAAGCGGCGGATTCCGGAAAGATGCTGATTTGCGTCAGCCGGTACACGACCGGGTTCCCCAACCGCTTCATCGCCGGTTACGCAGGCTTTAAAGCCGGCGGATTCCGCTGGGCGAAGAAGGAAATCGCCGGAAGGTGAAAAGACGGCACCTCCGCCATCACCTGCCTGCTGCGCGGACCGCTCGGCCCGTGCATTCAATACGGCCTCCGCCAACGTAACCGCCGAGGGGAGATTCCCCGGCGGCAGGACGTAACTTTCCCGATTACGGCTGTTTCGTCTTCCGTTATTCCTGAAATAGCGGCAGCAGCCGTTTAGCGGGAGTGAATTTCCAGGCGGAAAGAGATCATGGCGCGGATTAATTCCCGGGCGCCATCCCGTTTTTCCCTAGAATTCACCGGCAGAATTTGCCGTCGTCGTAGATGACGAGTCTCTTGCCGGTTTTCAGGATCGCCGTCACGGTTTTCTTTTCCGTGTTGACCAGATCCCAGTGCAGGGCCGAATCGTTGAAACCCAGCTTCTTCTTCAACGCCTTGTTCATGGTCGACATGTCTCCCGAAAAGGTATCCGTGTAGGACGCCCCCAGGGCGATGTGGGTGTTGCCGTATTCGCCCCCGTAGTTTTCGTCGAAAAGGGTATCGGCCATGAAGCGGTCGATCCGTGAAAAACGGCGGTCCGTCAGGGAGAATTCGCCGACCCTTTTGGCTCCCGGGTCCATGTCGAGCTGTTTTTTCGTGAACTCATCCCCCTTGTCCGCCTGCACCTCGACGACATTTCCCTTTTCGAAGACCAGCCTGACCCCCTCAACGTAATTCCCGCTCCGGTAGGAAGGCTGATTCGCGTAGAAGGTTCCTTCCGTTCCATGCCAGTCCGGGGACATGAACAGTTCGAAGCTGGGGATGTTATGTCCCGAGATGCCGATCCATTTCCGCGACTCGCCGGGGGTGATCCGGAGATCGATATGCTCCGCTTCGACATGGAAATATTTCACGGGCAGCGCATTCAGCCATTTCTTGATCTTCCCGACTTCCCGGTAAATGCGCTTCCATTCGCCGACGGGGTCGATCTTGTCGAGATAACACGCCCGGATCACCTGGTTCGTGTACTCGTCCAGGGACAGTTTCGCCTGGGAAGCCAGTTCCTTCGTCGGGAAAAGGCACAGCGTCCAGCCGTGGAGCCCTTTCTGTTCCCGTTCCTCCATCAGTTCCCGGAGGGGTTTGCGGGCCACCATGGCCCGGGCGATTTTCCTGGGATCCACACCGCCCAGGTGGGTCAGGGATGCGGGTGCCCGGAGAAAGATTCGTCCGTCCAGTTTTTCGTAGGTGGGCCTGTCCCCCGGGGAAAGGAAGGAAAGCTGGCGGTCGTCTGCCTTCTCGTAAAAACACTTCTCCATGTTCACGGTCATGCCCATCCGCTGGATGGGATTCACCCCCAGATCGAGAAGCCTTTCGAAGAGGATTTCCGCGAGTTCCAGTGCCGACAGGTCGTACTGCAGAAGGACCAGGCTCCCCTTCTTCAGGGGTTTTACCCGCGCCGTTTTCAGCCCCCACAAAAGGACATCGGCATATTTTTCAAGCTGTTCTTTCGTCATCATCGATTCGATCTCCTTGCGTTTTCATGGCCGGCAGCCCCGGCCCGTCATTCGGTATGATACTACAGGGAAAGCTGCTTGATCCCCTTGATGAAAAGCTCGACGGCGATCGTCGTCAGGAGCATGCCCATGAGGCGCTCGATGGCGACCAAAACACGGAACCCCAGGAGGCGGCTGATCCGGTTCGACATCAGCAGGATGACCGCCGAGAGAAACCACGCGGCGGTCAGCGCAACAAGCCAATCGGCCCACCGGGACGGCTCACGTGCCATGAGCAACAGCACCGTCGCCAGGGCGGAAGGGCCCGCGACAAACGGAATCGCCAGGGGGACGATCAAGGGCTCTCCCTCCGGGGACTTACCGAAAATCTCCTCGGAATCGGAAAAGATCATCTTCAGGGCGATCAGAAACAGGATGATGCCCCCGGCCATGCTCAGGGCGGGAGCGGAAATATCGAGCAGAAGCAGAACGTAGCGGCCGACAAAGAGGAAGAAAACGAGGACCCCCAGGGCGATCACCATTTCCCGGGCAATGATCCAGCGTTGACGCCGGTACTCGATGTGCTTCAGAACGGACAGGAAGAACGGAACGTTCCCGAAGGGATCAATGACCAGAAAAAGCAGCAGGGCCGCCGAAAAAATGGACATTCTTGGCCTTCCTTTAGTCGCTCCGGCATTCCGCCCCTAGGCACACGGAATGCCTGATTTCACCGCCTGCCGTTTCATCGGGACGCACGGCCTTCCCTATATCACCTCGGGACCTTCGTAAAGCCCCCTTAATTCCTCGTCAGGTCCTTCCCGGTCGGTCTTCAGCGCATAGGGAAGGTAGTCCAGAATATCCTGGGCGGTGATGCCGTCCTCGCCCCAATCGCCCGCTGCCAGGTCCCCCGCCAGTCCGTGGAGGAAGACCCCCTTGCGGACCGCATCCTCCATATCGAGCCCCAGACCGCACATCGCCGCAATCGTACCGGTCAGGACGTCGCCGCATCCGGCGGTGGCCATGCCGGAATTTCCGCTCAGGTTGACATAAATCCGCTCCTCGGGGCTTCCGATCAGGGAATGGGCCCCCTTCAGCACGATGAAGGCCTGGAGCTCCTTCGCCGCCTGCTGCAAAATATCGATCCGGTTCTTTCGGATCTCCTCCACGCTTTTCCCGGTAATCCGAGACATCTCACCCAGATGGGGCGTCAGGATCGTCTCCCCTTTACGCTTGCGGATCACGTCGAGATGTCCCGCCACGGCGGTGATGCCGTCGCCGTCGATCAGGACGGGTCTCTCGATCATCGCCACCAGTTCCCGGACCAGCTGCTGGGTTTCCTCGTTCAGGGACAGGCCGGGACCGATCACGACGCAGTCCATGCGGGCCGCCAAATCCAGCAGGGCATCGCGGTTTCCCAGGGAAATGCTCCCGTCCGGCGTTTCCTTCTGTGGAATAAGCACGATTTCACTTCCCTTCTGGGCGATGAAGGGCGCCAGGCCCGCCGGCACGGCCAGACGGGAATAACCGCCGCCGGCCTTCAGAAAGGAAAGGGCCGAAAAATAAGGTGCCCCGAAATAGGACGAGGCGCCGGCGATGACAAGGACCTCGCCCATGGTACCCTTGTGGCCGTCGGGGTTGCGCGACGGCAGTCGTACAAAATCGTTGATCCGGATCAGCAGTTCCTCCCGGTCATGCAACTCCGGCGGAAAGGAGATGTGGCAGACGAAAAGGTCGCCGCCCATGGCGCAGCCCGGATAGAGCAGATTACCGATCTTCGGCAGGCCGAACGTCACCGTGAAATCCGCCTTGACGGCAATCCCCATCACCTCCCCCGTGTCGCCGTTTACGCCCGAGGGAATATCCAGGCTGAGCACCTTCCTGCCGCTTTCGTTGACCAGATCGATGACATCGGCATAGAGCCCCCCC
>JAGVTI010000135.1 GCA_019136935.1 Deltaproteobacteria bacterium | reverse complement strand
GATAGTTAAGGAAAAAAGGAACATAGTATAAGAGTAACGCTTATATATAGTATATGGTCTTTTTGTGTTCACATCCAAAGGAAACGACGCTATAAGGGGTGCCCCCCGTTGATGAGGATGAGAATGACGTTGAATCTGGAAGGCTTAATCGCATGATCCGTGCAATCGCAAAAACATTCAAGGGAGGGATTCATCCTCCCGGTCACAAGACCCCGACTTCCTCGAAGGCCATCGAAACCCTGCCCCTGCCCGCCCGGGTGGTTATTCCCCTGCAGCAGCACATCGGAAGAATCTCAGAGGCCATTGTCGAAATCGGTGAGCGTGTTCTCCGGGGACAACCCCTCAGCAAGCCGATGGGACCCGTGTCGGTTTCCTCTCACGCCTCCCTGTCGGGAACCGTGAAAGCCATCGAGTCCTTTCCCCACCCTCTGGGCCAGGTGGTGCCCGCGGTGGTGATCGAATCGGACGGTCTCGACGAACCCTATCTCGATTACGCCTGCGACGAAAAATACTTGTCTTTCTCTCCGGAGGAGATGAAAAACCGGATCGCCGATGCCGGGATCACCGGCATGGGCGGAGCGACCTTCCCGACCCACGTGAAACTCATGCCGCCGGAGGACAAACCCATCGATACGGTTATTCTGAACGGTGCGGAATGCGAGCCTTACCTGACGTCGGATCACCGCCTGATGCTGGAGAGTCCCCAGGATATTCTCAAGGGGCTTCGGGTCATCATGAAAGTCCTTGGCGTGAAAAAGGGTTACATCGCCATCGAAAACAACAAACCCGACGCCATTGCCGTCTTTTCGAACCTTCTGAAAAACGACCCCGAGGTGCAGGTGTGTACTCTGAAGGTGAAATATCCCCAGGGGGCGGAAAAACAGTTGATTTACGCGGCGACGAAACGCCGGGTGCCGGCGGGTAAATTGCCCATGGAAGTGGGTTGCGTGGTGCAGAACGTGGGAACCGCCAAGGCGATCTACGAAGCCGTGGCCTGCCATAAACCTTTGATCGAGCGCGTTGTGACGGTGACGGGGGCGGTCAGGAACCCGAAAAACCTGCTGGTGCGGATCGGGACCCCCCTCCGGGAATTGATCGAATACTGCGGCGGGTTCTCGGAGGATCCGGGGAAAGTCATCATGGGGGGACCCATGATGGGGATCGCCCAGTTTACCCTCGACGTGCCGATCATCAAAGGCTCGTCCGGGGTTGTGGTTCTGAGCCGGGACGAGATCAGGGATGTCGAACCCCAGGAGTGCATCAGTTGCGCCCAATGTGTCGATGTCTGCCCCATGAACCTCATGCCGACCCTGATCGTCAGTTACGTGGAAAACGGCCGCTGGGATCTGGCCAAAGAAGCGGGGATCATGAACTGCATGGAGTGCGGATCCTGTGCCTTCGTGTGTCCCGCAGGCCGGAACGTGATGCATCTGATGCGCTTCGGTAAATTTATGATCCAGGAATTAGAAAAGGCGGAGAAGAAGTAAGATGTCAGACACGAAAACGGATACGGCTCCGCAGCTTATCGTCAGCGCTGCCCCCCATCTAAAAACGACCGATTCGGTCGAGAAAATCATGTACTCGGTGGTCGTTGCGTTGCTTCCGGCTCTGGCGGGCGCTGTGTATTATTTCGGGTTACAGGCGCTTTGGATTACAGGTATTGCCGTTGTGACGGCTGTGGCGACAGAAGCGGCGATCCAGAAATTCCGTAAAGTACGGATCACGGCCCTGGATGGCAGTGCCATCGTGACGGGCATTCTTTTGGCCTTTAACGTGCCGCCGAGTGTCCCCTGGTGGATTCCCGTTGTGGGAACCTTTTTCGCCATCGCTATCGGCAAGCATGTGTTCGGTGGTCTCGGTTTGAATCCCATGAATCCGGCACTTCTGGGCCGGGCCTTTCTCATGGCGTCATGGCCGGTACTCATGACCACGGGCTGGAGTGCTCCCACGGGCGGCACGACTTCAGGGGTCGCGGCGGTGACGAGTGCGACCCCGCTCATGGCTGTGAAGGCGGCGATGCGGGACCTGGCATTGGGCGTCAATGTCGAGCAGTCACGGGCGGTTGTGGAGTCGGCCGGGACTGCAAAGGCCTATTTCTCCCTTTTTGTCGGCAGTGTCGGCGGCTGCATCGGTGAGACCTCGGCCCTGCTGCTTCTGGTCGGTGCTGCCTATCTTTTTTATAAGAAATACATCAATTACCGTATTCCCCTATCCTACATCGGCACGGTTGCTATTCTGGGCTGGATCTTCGGCGGCGAAGGCCTTTTTACGGGAGATTTTATGTTCCATATCCTGGCGGGAGGGCTCGTCCTCGGGGCTTTCTTCATGGCGACGGATATGGTTACCTGTCCGTCATCCCCGTTGGGACAGTGGATTTTCGGCTTTGGCTGCGGTCTTTTGACCATCGTGATCCGTCTGGTGGGCGGTTATCCCGAAGGGGTTTCTTACTCGATCCTGCTGATGAATCTGGTTACACCCCTTCTGGACCGGTATACGAAACCAAAGGTTTTTGGAGCATAGGACGTGTTTAATATCATCAAACTGGGATCTATCTTGGGAATCTTTTGCGTGGCCGCGGCGTTTGCTCTGGGTGCTGTTTACGAGAGTACCAAAGGCAAGATCGCCTATGAGAAGGAAAAGGTAATGCAGGAGGCGTTGAAAAGCGTGCTTCCGGAAGCGAAAATCATTGTTAAGACCGACGGTCCTGACGGCAAGATTTATTACCGGGGTTTCAAAACCGAAAATATGCAGGAAGAGCCCATCGGCTATGCCATTGTTGCCGCCGGCAAGGGTTACTCCAGTACGATTCAAACCCTGATCGGCCTGACGCCGGGCGGTGTGATCAAAGGCATGAATATCATGTATCAGCAGGAAACGCCGGGTTTGGGGACGAAATCCGTAGAAATTAAGTATGGGGAAAAGGATCCCTGGTTTCAAAGGCAGTTTATGGGGAAACCGGGTGACACGATCGCCGTGGACAAGGACGGCGGCCAGATTCAGAGCATTACGGGATCGACCATCACCTCTCGGGCGATCGCCTCGTCCATCAAACAGGAAGTGGCCTGGATGAAAGCCAAGGCCATTCTTGCACCGGTGGGGAAGTAAAGAACGGAGCGTCATATGCAGCGAACACTTGTACAGGAATTTACCAAGGGTATCGGGAGTGAAAACCCGATCTTCCGTCTTGTTCTCGGATTATGTCCGACTCTCGCCGTGACGACCTCACTGCTCAACGGTCTCGGCATGGGACTGGCGGCCACATTCGTCCTGTTGTGCTCCAACACGATCGTTGCCCTGATCAAGGGCATTGTTCCTCCCAAAATCCGCATTCCGATTTATATTGTCGTGATCGCCACTTTCGTTTCCATTACAGAGATGGTCATGGCGGCGTACACACCGGATTTGCATAAGGCGCTGGGTATTTTTGTCCCGCTTATCGTGGTCAACTGTATTATCCTGGGGCGTGCCGAGGCCTTTGCGGGGAAAAACAGTGTAATTCGCTCTCTCATTGACGGCTTAGGTATGGGGGCAGGATTCACCGTTGCATTGTGTACCCTGGCGGCAATACGGGAAATACTTGGAGATGGGAAGCTTCTTGGCTATCCTGTGATGGGGCAGAGTTTTGAACCGGTTTTGCTGATGATTTTGCCGGCCGGCGGATTCTTTGTCATGGGGCTTCTAATGGGCGCGCTCAAGTTAAAGGATCTAAGAGCTGCGGCCCGGAAACGCGCCCAGGCGATTGCAGAAACGTAAAGACTATTTTTTGAGGACCGGTTATGGATATTAAAGTCATATTCCTGATTATTATTTATTCAATTCTGATCCAAAATTTCGTTTTGTCGCGATTTTTGGGCCTTTGTCCTTTCTTCGGCTGTTCCCAGAAGCTCAGTTCCGCTGTCGGGATGGGGCTTGCAGTCATCTTCGTCATGGTTCTGGCTTCCGCCATTACCTGGATCCTTTATACATACCTCTTGGATCCGGCGACAAGCATCATGGGCTTTATGACGTCCAACGGGGTTGCACCGGATTTGACGTTCCTGCGGACGATTGCGTTCATTCTGATCATCGCTTCACTGGTCCAGTTCATCGAGATGTTCCTTCAGAAAAAAGTTCCCCCCCTGTATCGGGCTCTCGGCATTTACCTGCCCCTGATTACAACCAACGGTGCCGTTTTAGGTGTGGCGGTATTGAATATCGACGGATTCAGTGCGATCG
>JAGVTI010000316.1 GCA_019136935.1 Deltaproteobacteria bacterium | reverse complement strand
TCGTTGTCCGTCGGTTCGAAGGAGCCCTCGTAGAGGAAATTCTCGTCCTCCGTTCGCGAGGCCTGGATGGAGGCCTGAGAAAAGGAGTAAATGGCCGAGACGATCTGGCTCACCGCATCCTTCAGGGCTTTACTCAGGTCTTCCGTGGTGCCGGCCATGAAAGCGTAGCCGCTGATGTTTTTGTAACCCGGATCGTTATTCGGAACGTTCCAATTATAAGTGTGGCCCTCACTGATACATTTTTCCGTGGTGGAAACAAAAGAGGTTTCTTTTTTGCAACTTGTCAGTTTGGAAACATCGAGCAGTATCGGGTTCCCGGAAGAATCCGTTGCGATCACGTTGGGATCGTCGGCGTTATCCGTTCCGCCGTAATAGGCCATCCAGTTCAGGGTGTTCTTCAGGTAGCTGGGCATATCCGAACCCAGGCCGATGACGAAAACCCGGTAACCGGCGTCTTTCAGGGCCTTCGCCCGGAGGACGGCTTCTCTCCTGCGCTTGTAGCTGTCGGTCTGGCACTCGGCGCCGTCGCCGCCGCAGGCATAGGTGTCGGCGCCGTCACTGATGAGGAGAACGTATTTTTTTCGGCATTCCCTTGCCGCCGTGTCCTTTTCCTTATGGTAGTCCAGGTACAGCTTGGCTTCGTGCAGGGCCGCCGACAGGGGAGTTCCGCCGGAGGCGGTTTCCCTGTTCACGCAGCCGCTTTTGCAGTTGTCGGTGACGGTGCACCCCGTATTGCTTTTGCAGTAGATGTAGCTGTAAGGGGTGCCGAGCTGCGTGCCGGATCCCAGTCCGTTAATGAGCGTGTTGCAGCCATAGCTGTAACGGAAGGTCCCATACTGTTCTTCGCTGCTGCTGGAGCACCCGTAAAACCGCATGTATCCGAAGCGGACGTTGAGGCCGGTGGAATCGGCACTGTTAATAACGCCGTCGCCGTTGTAGTCTAAGAGGGAAAAAATCGCCTGTTTGGCGATAGTCAACCGGCTTGGATTTGTGCTGTCCGGAGTTCCGCCGCTGGCGCTCCAGTTCATGCTGCCCGACAGATCGATGAGCAAAAGCACGTCGGGACTCACGGATTCCGAGAAAAGGACCTCTTCGGCGGGACCGTCGTTATCATCCACCGCCCGGGCTTCCCTGACGGAAATGTTTACGGCAAGCAACAGGCAGAGCGTCCACAGCATGACTTTGACCGCTGATTTCATGGTTTCCTCCTACTCCAAAACGGTGTCTCTTTTTACAGGTCCGAATCCGATACCGGCTTCAATGCTGATTTCAGTAGCGTAATTGTCATTTCGTCCCGTGACGATGACCTGATAGTTCGCCAGCCCCCAGTCTTTTCCCCCCGAAATGTCATAGCCGGCCACCGGCAGAAAATAAATCTTCGATGACGGCCGGTCAGGGGCGCTGATCGTATAGAAAGAAGCAGAATCGTTGTCCGCATCCACATTGGTTTTTTTGCCGTATATGCTGTCGGTATCAGCCGGGTCCCATGTTGCAGTGTTCGGATCGAAATCCTGAATCAGGCGGTGGATGCCGGCTTCGGCGGCGTTCAGGGCCTTTTTTTGCCCCACGGTTTTGCTGCTCACCCGGAGATCGCTGGTGGACAGATGGAGAACCAGCATGGCCAGGGCGAACAGGATGACACAGGCGAGGATGGCCGTTACGAGGGCGACGCCCTGCTGGGAGCAAAGGACATTTTTTTTATTGGCTGATGACATGGTTCCTCGGAATGACGCTGATTGAATAGATTAGGCGTTTTCGTTGACCCGTGTTCGGATCGATGTGTTCCGTTTCCACGGCCAGGGTGATGACGATCCGCCGGATATCCGCCGTTTTCGCGGGAAGACCGTCGGCCGTTCCGTCAACCGGTATTTCCGTGCCGGATCCGTTGAAATAACGGAATACCGGGATGACCGGGTTGTAATCGCCGTTGACGACCCGGACGTTGAGAGGACGCCCGTCTGCCAGTTTGTCACCTAAAAAGGCCGTAAAGCCGCCGCCGCAGCCGACGGCCCTGGCGATATAGCGATCGCCATCCGCTGTTGCAATGTAGCTGTAACGGATTTTTTCGTTGGTCCCGGTTGTGTCGCCGTCCCCGTCGAGGTCCATTTCGACGGTCAGGGCATTGGCCGTTGCCTCCTGAATGCCCCGGTATTCATTTACGCCGGCGGTGTTGCAGTCATTGGCGGTCCGCCAGATGTCCGAGGCAAAGCCGGGATTGTAGGAGGCCATGGAGATTTCCAGTGCCATGAGATCGAGTGCCGCTTTTACATCCTGCTGGGCGACGACCTTTCCTTCAATCGCAGCCGAATGGCGTTGTGTGGAATTGACGGCCAGGTAGACTGACCCCAGAACAAGCGTGGTAACAGCCATGGCGATAATCAATTCAACCAGGGTGACCCCTCTTTGACTTTTCATAGGATGGAACAGCCCTCCGGGAAACGGTAAGCATCCTGCCTCGTGACGATGAGGCTCTCCGAAATGCCGTCGTGGCCAGGCCAGGCGACCCGGACGGTTACACGCCAGACATCGGCCGCCTCTGTAGCGACCGTGGTGGTTACATTGAACGCCACATCCCCTGACGCTTGGGCTGCCGTACCTCCACTGGCGTAGATGGAAACCGGTCCCGTGGTGCTTGCCACAACCTTGTTGCAGGGATTCATGATCCGGGCTTCTTCCTGCTGCAGGCGGTCATAAAGGATATTGGCCGCCCGGCCCATCAAGTCGGAACGGGATGTCGTTTGCCAGGCGGGGGACATCAGGGCGAAAATGGACAGCACCGCCACGGTGGTGATGAAGAGGGCGATCACGACTTCCACCAGGGTGAATCCCCGGTTATTGCATTTTGAATGAAACATGAGTTCTTCCTACCGGGTTGAGAGTGACGGTCGCGGTTGATTCCCGGGAGTTTTTCAGACTGACGGTACCCCAATCCGTGGTTCCCCTGGTGAAAAAATTAACGGTGTCATTGGTGAAAGTCGTTTTCGTCAGGGTAATACCGGGACCGTACTCCGAAAGGTCCCTCGTCTGAATCACATCATTTCCTGTGGAGCCCTTGATGAGTTGATAACGGTGGTTTGCCAAATCGAAGATGATCCGGTAACGGGTCTGTTCCGAAACTGCCCGCTGTTTCATATTGAAGACGTCCCCCGCGATTCCCCGGGCCGCCGTCTTCAGGTCGGCGTTCTGGCGGTACCGGTTCCACGAGGGAATCGCGATGCTGGATAAGATGCCGATCAGGGCGATGACGATCATCAATTCGACGAGGGAAAATCCTCTCCTCTTTCCTATGATCCTCATGCCGGAGCCTCTAAACCTGATTGTTCCGAAGTTCAATTTCCTGAACAGCAACCGCTCCCCGTCCAACGGCAGGTTGTGCCGGCGAACGCAACGAAGACACCCTGGTTTATCCAATGTATCCAAGATTAGATCGTCAGCAAATCTCGTGCCGAAAACAAGCAATGATACAGCCTTTATACATCTTGACGCGAATACCGGCCTGTTGCAGTCTGCTTCGGGGAGAATGTGAACGGACCCTTGTTTTTCCCCGGTCCGCGGATTATGAAAAACCCCCGTAGATAAAAGATTTCGCTACAACCCTAATGTTGAGAGAAAACCCTGTCAAGATTTATTCCCCGTTTTTGTGACGAACTTCACTGATTTCTGGGCGTTTTTGACGCCGATGCCCGGCTGAAAAAAAAGGACCTTTTAAATGACCAATATTCATGGAGAAAAATAGAGAATCCCTTGTTTTTCCTTCTTGACACGCCCCGGACCCTATGCTAGCTTTCCGAAATCCCAGTGAATTATAATGATTATTCAAGGAAAATAAGCAGATACAGGCCCTATGAACAATCAAGGAACGCAGGAAACCGTTTTTGACGCAAAACGGGCCCAGGCCTTTCTGGATGAGAATCGTTTCGGTGACGCCGTGGGGATGGCCGAGGCAAGGCTGGTCCGCGTGCCGGACGACGTGGAGGCGACAATCATCCTCTCCCAGGGGTTGCTTCGCATGGGCAAACTGGACAGGCTTCGCGACCTTCTGAAGGAAATCGATGAAAAAATCGGTCGGTTATCTCTCGTCTATCTCCGTTTGGGGGAGCTGTGCCGGAAGTCGGGACTGAATGCGGAGGCGGATAACTTTCTGAGTAAATACAATGCCTTGCTTTCAACGATCCGGCCCGATGAGAAACGACCGCAGGCCGATGTCTTTGCTGCAGGCGGGATGGACGGCGCAACGGAAGGGGAAAACGC
>JAGVTI010000053.1 GCA_019136935.1 Deltaproteobacteria bacterium | reverse complement strand
TCTCCATCTCGTGCTGGGAAACGGCTTTTCTCGCTTCGCCGGTCGATCCGATCAGTTCTCCCCCCGGAACATCGAGGTTGCCGGTCAGGGCACGGAGAATACAGCGGGCCCGTTCGGCCTGGTTGGCATTCAATCCCTGCTTGTCCACCCCCAGGCCGAAGGAGATCACACCGGGTTTCATACCGGCGTACATGCGGGCGGAACGGACGATCTGGTCCTGGGTCAGCCAGGTCATCCGGGCCGCCTCTTCCAGGGAAAGGCCCTCCAGTTCCTTCTTCAGTTCGGGGAAACCCACGGTCCAGCGCTCGACGAACTCCCGGTCGTAAAGATCTTCCTCCACCATCACCTTCATCCAGGCAAGCATCAGGGGAAGATCCGCTCCCGGTTTGATCTGAAGCCAGAGATCGGCTGCTTCCGCCTCCATCGTCCGCCGGGGATCGATGACGATGAGCCTGGTCCCCCGGCTTTTCGCCTCTTCGATGGGCTCCCATTCCGAAACGGGGTAGGACTGGAAAGGCCCGTGTCCCCACAGGACGATCAATGACGCCCGACGGAGATCCCCGTGGGCGAACGAACCGTACGTGGCCCATTCGACGGCGTGAGTCGGACACATGCAGATGTGATTGGTTCCCGTCATGTTGGGGGAACCGAATAGATTGAAGAACCGCTTGCCCGGCCAGTGATGGGTCCGGTAGGTGCCGTGGAAAAACGAAAGCGCTTCGGGGCCGTTATCCCGCCGGATCCGGTCGAGCTTTGCCGCGACCTCGTCGAGGGCCGTTTCCCAGCCGATCCGGTTCCAGATCCCTTCCCCCTTTTCACCACCGCGTTTCAGGGGAAAATTCAACCGGCTTTCGTGATAGACCTGCTCCAGCAACAGGCCGCATCGGGGACAGACACTTCCCCGGGTCAGGGGATGATCCGGATCACCCTTGACCCGGACGGCCCTGCCGTCTTCCACCTGAAGGAGAATCCCGCAGCGGACATGACAAAGACCGCACCAGCTCTTCCTGATTTCCATCTCCCTCACCTCCGTTCAAACAAAACCACCTCGATGACAAGGCAAAAATCCGAACCGGCACAGAAAGGCCTATTTCCTGAAGAGAGACTCCAGCTTATCTCTGGCCGTCTTCTTTTCCCCGGACTTTCGTTCGGAATCCGCCTCCCGGTAAACGAAGTAATCGCAGAAATTGCTCCGGTCCTTTTCAAGGACCCGTTCCGCCTGTGATTCCCGGCACTGGTTGTATACACGGTCATCGTAGAACGTGCAATTCAGGCAGCATCGCAGATCCGCCCGGCAGTCGGGACACACATCCTTCCGCCCGACGACCCTCGGGATCACCAGTTCCTTGCCACACCGGTGACAAACTTTCATGATGCTTCCACCTTAACCCTGCTTGGGAAAGGCTTTCCCCAACCACTGGAGGGTCTTTTTCAGAATATGCCTGTAGATGTCCTCCGTCGGCAGATACAGCGATTTCGGCACCTCGAAGGAATGATCGCCGCCATCCACCACTTCCAGACGGGAGTTCATGTCCAGGTCCAGGGTGCCGAAGACCTTTTTCAGGAGCAGGAGATTGCAGAAAGGATCTCTTGTCCCGGCGAAAAAGAGCATGGGCGCCTTGATCTTCGCAAAATGATCCGCCCGGGCTTTTTCCGGCTCCCCCATGGGATGAAGGGGGTACCCGAGAAAGACAAGGCCGTCGGGATCGATGAGTCCTTCCGCCGTCATGTGCGCCGCGATCCTGCCGCCCAGGGATTTTCCGGAGGCGAAAATTCTTTTCGGCTCCAGGCCCGACTCTTCGCGGATGTAACGCATGGCACCTTCCCAGGCCAGGTAGAGGGCATCCTTTTTATCGGGATGCTCCCGGCCTTTCTCCTTGAACAAAAAATTGAACCGCAACGTCGCGTATCCCGCGCCGGCCAACCCCTCGGCAAAGGTCACCAGCAGGGGGTGCTTCATCCCGTTCCCCTGGCCGTGGGCGATGATAAAGACATCCGCATTTCCTTTCTTCGCTCCCTCGGGAACAAGAAGGATACCGGAAACCGCTTCCCCGTTTCCCAGGGGAAGCGACACCTTCTCTTCCGTGAATGATTGATTCGCCATAACCGTTTGTTCCTTCCGATTTATTCGTGACGTCACGATTGTTTCAGTGCCTTGTCTCTTCTGCAAGCGGTATGCGCAGAAGGGGCGGCTTTCTCGAAACAGGTGATGTCCATTCTCGTTTATGAACATATCACTTCATTTGCAGATACTCCATATCTGAGTGCCCGTGGATCGCACTTCGTTCGAGAAGGGGTCGATGAAAAAGTGGAGCGGGTAACCCGCCAAAAACTCCGAATGAAGAAACCAATTCTCCGGCCGGCGATCGCATCGTGTCCTGTTAGCTTGAAAATTGCATGTCGGTTGATGGTAATCGGTTAAAATGGATAAAGAAAAACATTGAAAGGATTCTATCCCGTAAATGCTCGCACTTGACGATACCGAAAAAAAATTGAGAGATGAAATCTCGACACTCCGTCAAAAAATTGCCATCCTTGAATCCTCAAACCGGCCACAAAACCCTGCCCCGAGCATGAAAAACCAAGGGGACAATCATTTTTCCGATCTGTCCGATATGATCATGGATGGTTTTATCCGCACCGACATGAACGGAAACATTATCGAGTATAACCAAGTTTTCAGGGAAATGATCGGCTACGACGATCATGAAATCACGTCCCTGAACGATCACGACCTCACCCCTTCACAATGGCATGCCATCGAAGCGCAAATCATCACGGAGCAGACCCTGAAGCGGGGTTACTCCGATATCTACGAAAAAGAATACGTCCGTAAAGACACCCGGACCATTCCCGTCGCCTTGCGCAACCGCCTGGTCCGGGATCGTGAAGGCAACCCTGTCGGCATGTGGGCCGTCATCCGGGACATTTCAGAAAAAAAATTCTCCCAGGAATTGCTGGAACAATCGGAGGGGAAATACCGGACACTGATCGAGCACATGCAGGAAGGGATTTTTATTCTGCGGAACGACGTCATTCAATTCGCGAACACGGCTCTGGCGGATATGCTGGGCTACGACCAGCTTGAAATGATGGGTAAAAAAGTGGAGACCTTCATTGCCCCCGAAGATCGCCGGATCATGAAGGGACGTTACCGGATGCGCAAGATCGGCGGCGGTTCCATTTCAAACTATGAATTCAACCTCCTTCACAAAGACGGGACAACGCGGATCACGGCCCTGCTGAACGCCGGAGTGATCGAGTTCCAGGGTCGAGACGTAATCATGGGCACCATCCGCAACATCACCCTCTATAACCAGATGAAGACCGCTTTGAGAGCAAGTGAAGAGCTATGTTCGAAACTTCTTGCCGCGATTCCGGATCCGGTCGTTCGAACGGATCTGCAAGGCCGGATCGTTTTCGTCAACGATGTCGCCGTGCAACTCAGCGGGTATTCAAGGGAAGAAATAACGGGGATGGAACTCACCTTCTTCGTCGTTCCGGAAGACCGCCGCCGGGCGTTGTACAACATGCGGATCATGTATGAAAGAACGATCGGTCCGATGGAATACCGCATCAAGACCAGAAACGGCAGGATCATGCACATGGAAGTCAACGGCGATATCCTGCGAAGCGAAGATGGAACGCCCTATGGCACCGTCCAGGTCTGCCGCAATATAACCGCACGGAAAAAGATCGAAGAAACGCTGAAAGAATGGGAAGAGCGTTACCGCCTTTTGTCTGAAGCTTCCTCCGAAGGCGTCGCGGTCACGGACCAGGGTCGCTTTCTTGACGCCAACAGGCAGATGCTCGACATGCTGGGCTACAGCCACCAGGAAATCGTCGGCAGACCGGTTTCCGATGTCATTGCCCCGCAGTCGCTGGACATGGTCATGAAACATATCCGGGAAGGCTGCGAGGAACCCTACGAAAACTATCTCCGCAGAAAGGACGGCACCTGTTTTCCCGTCATCAGCCGGGCGAGAATGATGCTCTGGGGCGGAAAAAAATACCGGGTAACCGTTCTGAGGGACATAACCGAAATCAAACAGGCGGAAGAAGAACACAAACAACTGGAAGCGCAGATCCAGCAAGCTCAGAAAATGGAGGCCCTGGGGACCCTTGCCGGGGGGATCGCCCACGATTTCAACAACCTCCTGATGGCGATCCAGGGCTACACCTCGCTGATGCTCCTGAATTGTCACCCTGACAAACCCGAATATGAACGGCTCAAGAGCATCCAAAAGCAGGTC
>JAGVTI010000282.1 GCA_019136935.1 Deltaproteobacteria bacterium | reverse complement strand
GGGGTGAACTTGGCCATGTTCATGTCGTCCAGCCCCAGGGAGATGATGAAATCCGACGTCCGGCGGATGGATTCCTCCGTTTCTCCCGGCAAACCCATCATGAAAAGGCCCTTGGCCCGGAGCCCCGCCTGCTGGATCATCCGGACGGTGGCCCGGACTTCCTCCAGGGAAACTCCCGATTTATGCAATTTCAGCAGCCGCGGATCCGCCGATTCGATTCCTAGGGAAACCATCAGGCACCCGGCGTCTTTCAGCATCCGCAGCAGGGGAGCGTCGGTATAACCGACCCGGACGGCACAGTTGAAATGCATCCCGAGGGGATGCCGGGCCAGTTTCTCACAGAGTTCGACGATGCGCTTCCGGTCCTGTGTGAACAGGTCGTCATAGATGTTGACGTGGCGGATCCCGAAACGCGTTCGTAAATAATGCAGGTGGTCATAGATGTATCCGGCGGAGTTGTAGCGGAACCCCTTCTTGAAGACGGACCGGTCGCAATAGGAACACTGGTACATGCAGCCCCGTGAGGTGATCATCGTCGCCCCCGGCGTGTTGACGTAGCTGAACAGGGGAAGGTGGTAGTGCCGCGGGAAACCCTTCAACCGGTCGTAGGCGGGAAAGGGAAGCGTGTCCAGGTCGGCGATATGGGGACGGGGCGGATTGGTGACGGACCGGGTGCCGTCGCGCCACATCAGGCCGTCGATGGCGTCCGGGGGCATCCCCCCCGCCAGTTCCGCCAGGGTGATTTCTCCTTCCCCTGCACAGAGGAAGTCGAATGCCGGGTAGCGGTCCAGGAGCGCCGCCCCCATGGCGGACACATGCACACCGCCGCAGACCGTCCGGATGCCCGGATTGACGTCCTTTATTTTTTGGGCCATGTCCGCCGCATCGGGAAACGAGGAGGTCGTGGCCGAAAAACCGACGATCTGAGGCTTCAATTGAAGGATCGATTTGACCTGCTCGTCGAGATTGAAGGGAACGCCCGGGCCGAGTCCGTCGTAGACGAAAACGTCATGGCCCTGCTGCAGCAGGTAAGCGGCAATGGAGAGGATTCCCTGGGGAACCATGCGGTTGGCGATATCCGTCACATCCCGGGAACCGGGAAACCAGTTGAATCCCCGGGGCTGGACCAGGACAACGCGCTTTCTGTCTTCGGGTGGAACCTTTTCCATGTGTTCAATCCGGTGTGCCGGGATCAACCGGGATCGCTTTTTTCATCGGGTGTCGTCGAAACCGAAAAACCGCGGAGAGTATAGAAAAAGGGCATTCCCGTGTCAACGCCATTCTGGGATCCACGTATCCCCTTGACAATTTTCCTATTTTGCTGCAGATTCCAACCGCTGTCCGACAGGACCCGTACAGGAAAGGATCCTGGCCGGATAAAAACAAGCGACGCTGTGATGGAGGGAATCCGGTACTTGATGAACCAACGCATGACAATCGTCTTGTCGACGGGAAGCTACCTGCCGGAGAAACGGATCGGCAATGACGATCTGACGCAGTTTCCCCGGGAGGCGATCCCCCTGATTGCGGAGAAGACGGGGGTGCGCAACCGGCGGGTGGCGGCCGAAGACGAGTGTACGTCCGACCTGGCTGTCCGCGCGGCAAGGAAATGCCTCGAAAAGGAAGGCATCGATCCCGTGCAGGTGGAGGGAATCATCCTGGCGACCTCTTCCCCCGACCGCATGCAACCGGCAACGGCAACCCGTGTGCAGCATCTTCTGGGCGCCGGGAAAGCCTTCGCCCTGGACATCAATTCGGTCTGCTCCGGGAGCACTTTCGGCATCGCCCTGGCGGACGGCCTCATCCGGTCGGGTCAGGCCGATCGCATCCTGCTGATCGCCGCCGAGGTTTATTCGAGGATCCTGAATCCGAAGGATTACACGACCTTTCCCTTTTTCGGGGACGGCGCCGGAGCGGTCCTGCTTGCGGCCGGAACCAGGGGACAGGGGGGAATTCTCCGTTCCCGTCTGCGGACCGACGGCGCCGGGAGCGATATGATCTGCGTTCCCGCCGGGGGAACGCAACTGCCTTTCGGACGGATGACCAATCCCCGATCGGCGTTTTTCCGCATGAGGGGCGCCGATGTGTTTTCTTTCGCCGTCGAGAAGGTTCCGGAGATCATCCGGCAACTCCTTGCGGACGCGGGAGTTGCCATCTCTGCGATACGCTGCTTTGTCTGCCACCAGGCAAACGCGAACATCATTTATAGGATTGCGGAGATACTCGATGTACCGGCCGATCGGTTTTTTATGAACATTTCCGATTACGGAAACACGGCCGGGGCCTCCGTGCTGATCGCTCTCGACGAAGCGCTGGCGGCGGGAATCATCCGGCGGGGCGACCTGGTGGTAACGGTCGCCTTCGGGGGGGGCCTCTCCTGGGGGGCAAACCTGATTCAAATATAATTAAGGATGAAGGACGATGGATCTTTGGGATAAACTGAAAGCGGTCCTGCTGGAAGAATTTCTGGAAATAGAGGATGCAGCAGCGGTGACCGAAAAAACGAAACTGGGCGAGATTCCAAACTGGGACTCCATGGCGGCGGTGAATCTGCAGATTTTGATCAACGAGCTCTTCCAGGTCGATCTGCCCCTGGATCTGCTGCAGGATGAAGCCACCTTCGAGGAGCTGATCGGATTCATTCATGAACCGGAAACCATCGCCGATGCCATGCGGCGGCTGAATGGAAGAAGTTGAGGATGTATTTGAATTATTTAATCTTTTCTCTCGTCATGAATCGATCTTCGATCTAAAGAGTATTGACTTCCGGAACGGCTTTTCCTATACTGCCGCTCCTTCCCGGAAGAAGCGTCCGTCTTCGTACTCCGGTACATCGGACGAACACCGGGTCCGTGCCGGCCCTGTATCCCGGAGGGTCGCAACGGCATCATGTGAAACAAACAAACGGGGGAGATGAACAGTCGGCATGGAATATAACCGAGCGGCCGTGGTGATTCCGGTCTACAATCACGAACAAAAGGTGGCTGAAGTCGTTAGGGAGGCGATGCGCCTGCTTTTGCCAATTTACGTGGTCGACGACGGTTCCACCGACGGCACCTACGAACGGATCAAGGACATCCCGGGAATCACCCTCCTCCGCCACGAGAAAAACCTGGGAAAAGGGGCGGCCCTGATGACGGGTTTCGCCGCGGCAGCCCCTACGGCGGAATGGGCCGTCACCATCGATGCCGACGGCCAGCATCATCCCGAAGATGCCTGGAACCTGTTCGGCGCCGTCGAACAGGGGACAAGACCCATCGTCATCGGCTGCCGGCAGGGCATGGACCATGACCATGTTCCCCTGGCGAGCCGCTTCGGACGCGGATTTTCCAATTTCTGGGTCAGAATGTCCGGAGGGCCCGTTCTTACGGACAGCCAAAGCGGTTTCCGTCTCTATCCCCTGCCCGAGATGTTATACCTGCCCGTCGAGGCACGGCGTTTCCAGTTCGAGGTTGAAGTTCTGGCCCGGGCCGGATGGATCGGAATCCCGGTTCTTGAGGCCCCGGTCGGCGTCACCTATGCACCCAAAAAGGAACGGGTATCCCATTACCGGGGCTTTGTCGATTTCTTCCGGAATGCCGCAACTTTCAGCCGCCTGATCGTCCTGAGGTGGTTCATTCTGCCTTTCATCCGGTTCGAAGGGTGATGAAAAGCCTTCCGTACCTTTCCCGGTGGATCTGGGCGGCGGTCATCATCATGGCCGTTGCGGGGCTTTTTGTCGTCGGCATCCACCGCCTTCAATTCGACACGGACATTTTAAATGCCCTCCCCCAGGATGATCCCGTCATGGCCGACGGCCGCTACGTTTTTCTCCATCATCCGATTCAGGACCAGGTCGTCGTCGACGTCGGCCAGGACGAAGGAAATCCGGACCGCCTCTGTGATGCGGCCGAACTGATCGAAAAGAGAATGCGGGAAAGCGGACTTTTCAGGGAAGTCGGTTTTCAATCCATGGCTCAGTTGTTTCCCGAGCTTCTTTTTCATGTTGTGGGCCATCTCCCGGCCCTGTTCGACGAAGAGGTCCTGGAAGAGGCGGTCCGGCCCCTGCTTGCCCCGGAAAAGGTCAAAGAGATCCTGGAGGGGCATCTGGCGTCTTTCGGAAATCTGGAAGGGATCGGCCAGGCGTCCCTGATTTCCAGTGATCCGCTGGGATTGCGAAACCTTGTCCTCTCACGCCTGTCCGACCTCGCCCCCGCAAAAGGAGCGGCAATCTATAAAGGGCATCTCCTGTCGCAGGACAGAAAACACCTTCTCGTCATGGCC
>JAGVTI010000140.1 GCA_019136935.1 Deltaproteobacteria bacterium | reverse complement strand
GCTTTCCGTCACCTGCATCGTCATGACATCAACGCTGATCTGCGGCTGCGGTCATCTTCACGAGGGGTTTCAGCTCAAGTCTTCCTTCAAAGAGGCGAATGAATATTTCAGCCAGGGGAGCTACATCACGTCCCTGGATAAATACAAGCAGATCCTGGGGAAGTATCCCGCGGCGGGAGACAGGGTTCTTTTCGAGATGGGCGTTATCTACAGTCATCCGGACAACTGGCGGAAAGATTACCGGAAATCCCTGGAATGCTTCCAACAGCTCATCAGGGTTTACCCGGAGAGCGAATACCGCCGGGCCGGCGAGGTCATGATAGCCCATATCGATCGCGTCACGATCAAGGAAAAGACGATTACGGACCAGCAGACAGAGATCGAAACCCTCAAAGGCGAGATCAGACGCCAGGGGGATGAAATCGCTTCGCTGCATAAAAAAATCGAAGCCCTCGAACAGGAGATCAGAAATAAAGTTTATCCCATCCAGGACGGACCGGCGGACAGGGTTGTGATCGAAAAGAAAAAGCGAAGGCTGTCGCTGATGTCGAACGGCCGGATATTAAGGCAGTACAGGATAGCCCTGGGGGGAAACCCGGACGGCCCCAAAGAAAAACGGGGCGACAACAAAACCCCGGAGGGAATTTACGCCATCGATTCGAGGAACCGGAACAGCCGGTATCACCTCGCGCTTCACATTTCCTATCCGAACGGGAAAGACATGAAACGGGCGAAGGAACTCGGGGTTTCTCCGGTGGGAAACATCATGATCCACGGTATCCAGAACGGCCTTTCAAAGGTCGGCGAATTTCACACGATGTACGACTGGACGAAAGGCTGTATCGCCGTCACCGATGAAGAAATAGAGGAAATCGACGAATTAGTGCCGGACGGCACGATTGTCGAGATAAGACCCTAAAAGACCGAATTATTTGAACCATGCATCGAATCATTGACTTGGCCATCCCACTCCACAGGCTTCGCCTTTTTGTTGTTCCGTTTATATTCATCCTGACTCTCCATGGATGCGCCGGAATCAGATCCGTCGAGGTTATCCCCCCGCCCCTTCCAACCCGGCCGGCGGAAACGATCAAACAAAACGAGTTTTTCATCGGGAAAGAAGATGACGCCATCGGCCGTCCGGCTGTTATCCGGCTTGAGAAGGGGGATACGCTACCCGATATCGCCAGGCACTTCAGCCTGGGAATTCATGAAATCAGCCTGGCAAATCCCGGGGTCGATATCTGGGTGCCCGAAGCCGGTACGCGGATCATGCTGCCCCTGCACTTCATTCTGCCGGACGCCCCCAGGAAAGGCATCGTGATCAACCTGGCCGCGATGAGACTCTTTTATTTCAAGGAAAATAAAAAGTCCCTGACCGTTTCGACCTACCCGGTGGGCATCGGTACCATAGAGCGGCCTACACCGATAGGTCAGGCGTATGTGAAACGCAAGGTATTCCGTCCTACCTGGTATGTACCCGCCTCCATTGCGGAACGTCACCGGGAAAAAGGAGATCCCCTGCCCTCAAAAGTTCCGCCGGGCCCCCTCAATCCCCTGGGGGAATACGCTCTTTACCTGAGCAGGTCGAGTTACCTGATCCATGGAACGAATAAGCCGTCCAGCATCGGCCTTAAGGCAACCAACGGCTGCATCAGGCTCTACCCGGAAGACATCCGGGAACTGTACGAAAAGACCCCCGTGAATACGCCCGTTCACATCATCAGCCAGCCATATCTCATCGGTCAGATCAACGGCGTGGTTTACCTGGAAGTTCATGCCCCCGTGGAAGAACAGCGCGTCGCCGATTTGAGAAAACTCTTTGCCAGGCTGAAAAATATCGAAAAGAAAACGAAACGCAAGATCGACTGGAGTCAAGTCGACAAAACGCTGGCCGAGGTGCGGGGCATTCCCGTTCCGATCCTCGAACTCCGTGAAAAAATCGAAAAAGGAAACGAGAATATCGTAGAAGTCCGGCATCCGGGTAAATTGTACGGCAGTCCCGAAATACCGCAACTGAGCGTGGAGGCGTGGTATATCCTGGCGGCCGAACATCGTGACGCAACGGATGCCGCGAGGATGGCCGCCATCATCAGCCACCAGGGACCGCCGATCCCCGCAAGGGTCCTGGCAAAGCGTGACCGCTACCGGGTCATTGCGGGCCCATTCGGCGATATGCAAACGGCGGAGGACACCGCCAGACGCTTGAAAATTGATCTGGAAGTAGACGGGATTCTGATCGAACCCGGCAACAACAGATAGCGGTTCGGTTTTTATGTGCAAAAACCCTGAACAGAAAGGAGGTGACAAGAGAATGAAGAAGAGTTTTCTGGTGATTTCATCCCTGATTGTTTTCGCACTCGCCCTGGCAGGTTGTGCGACAACCGCCGACCTTGAAAAAGTTCGGGCGCAGGAGAGGGAGATCAATGCAAAAGCGGATCAGGCATTACAGGCATCGCAGGATGCCAATGCGAATGCATTGAAGGCAGCAGAAACCGCAGCACGTGCCGAGAGTGCATTGAAGGCAGCGGAAGAAAGAGCCAAGGCGGCGGAAGAAAGGGCGGCGGCGGCCGAAGAAAGGGCAAACAAGGCTGAGGCGGCTTTCGAAAAATCCATGAGGAAGTAATTCATTCCCGAGGGAAGCCATTCCCGATGCCGAGAGTTCCACAAAAGAACTGGCATGGTTTTTTAAACCGGCCAGTTTTTTTGTGCTTCCCCCGACCGACATCGGCACCGCACCCGCATTTTGCACCAAGATATTCTTGACATACAAGCCCGAAATTCCTAGACTCCCCCCGCACAAAAAGCAGATTTTCATGAGACAGGTCACTTATACGTCAGAATCCGCATGTTGTATGCGGTACAAAACAATAAAATAATCAGGAGAAACCCCCAAAATGCCCATTACAGAAATTCTTTCCCGCAACGCCGCCCTGTACGGTGAAGATATCAGTCTGGTCGAAATCAATCCCGAAATCAAAGAAGTCAAGGCAAGCTGGAAGGATTACGAGCTTGTGGAAACCAATCCCGAAAAGAGGTACCGGCGGGAGATGACATGGCGCGAATTCGACGACAAAGCCAATCGCCTGGCTAACTTCCTGCTGGAAAGGGGCCTGCAGAAAAATCACAAGGTCGCAATTTTACTCATGAACTGCCTGGAGTGGCTGCCGATCTATTTCGGCGTCCTGAAAACCGGCGCCATTGCGGTGCCGCTTAATTACCGCTACACGGAAGAGGAAATCAAATACTGCCTCGAACTGGCGGAATGCGACGTTTTGATCTTCGGCCCGGAATTTACGGAGCGAATCGATGCGATCCGCGGACAGATTCCGGACATCAAGATCCGGCTGTATCTGGGGATGGACTGCCCCGCATTCGCCGAAAGCTATTATGCGCTCACGGCGTGCTGTTCATCCGTTCCCCCTCAAATAGCGCTTTCCGATGACGATGACGCCGCCATCTATTTTTCGTCCGGCACCACCGGCTTTCCCAAAGCGATTCTCCACACGCACCGCAGCCTGGTGTTCTCCTGCGAAGTGGAAATGGACCATCACAAGCAGACGCGCGACGACAATTTCCTCTGCATCCCGCCGCTTTACCATACCGGTGCGAAAATGCACTGGTTCGGCAGCTTCCTGGCCGGCAGCAAGGCCGTCCTGCTGCGCGGCGTCAAACCGGAATGGATCGTAAAGGCGGTATCGGAGGAGCAGATCACGATCGTGTGGCTCCTGGTTCCGTGGGCGCAGGACATCCTGGACGCCATCGAGCGCGGTGATATCAGGTTGGAGGAATACAGGCTCGATCAGTGGAGGCTGATGCACATCGGCGCGCAGCCGGTGCCGCCCAGCCTGATCAAACGCTGGAAAAAATATTTCCCGAACCACGATTACGACACCAATTACGGCCTGTCGGAATCCATCGGACCCGGTTGCGTCCATCTCGGCATTGAAAACATCCATAAAGTCGGCGCCATCGGAAAGGCCGGTTACAACTGGGAAGTGCGGATCTCAGATGAAAACGGCCGCACCGTGAAGCAGGGCGAGGTGGGCGAGCTCTGCGTCAAAGGTCCCGGCGTGATGAAATGCTATTACAACAATCCGGAAGCCACCGGCGAAATCCTCAAAGGCGGCTGGCTCTATACGGGCGACATGGCAAAAATGGACGAAGACGGCTTCATCTACCTGGTCGACCGCAAAAAGGACGTCGTCATCAGCGGCGGCGAGAACATTTACCCGGTGCAGATCGAAGATTTTTTACGAACACACG
>JAGVTI010000247.1 GCA_019136935.1 Deltaproteobacteria bacterium | reverse complement strand
GGACCTTCAACCTGGCCAGGGAGGAAAAGGGTTGGATATCCCTGACGATCCCCCGGAAGCGGTTCAACTGAGGACCCGGCGGCTTGACGGCGGAAACATAGATGTCACGCGGGAACAGCGCGATTTTTCGAACCTCGGCCCCTTCGTAGGGTAAAATGACGGGCATCCGTCCGCAGACCGCTTCGATCAGGCCGTGCCCCAGGTCGCTGCATTTTTCGCAGGAAAGGATGTTCGGCGTCCCGATGAAATTGGAAACCGTTTCATTGCAGGGGGACAGGAAAATCTCTTCCCGCGTGCCGACCTGTTCCAGGTTCCCTTTGTCGATAATGGCGATCCTATCGGCCAGTTCTTCCGCTTCCATCAGATTGTGGGTCACGTGGATCGTCGTAATCCCCAGTTCATCGTGGAAACGCCGCAGTTCCAGGCGCAGATACTTCGCCGTGCTGACGTCCAGGCTGCTTAATGGTTCATCGAGAAGGAGTATCCGGGGAGCCGTAGCCAGGGCCCTGGCAAGCGATACCCGCTGTTTTTCCCCCCCGCTCAGATTCCCGACCGGCCGTTCCAGAAGATGGGTGATTCCAAGCAGATGGGCAAGATGGCCGATCCGCCGATCCGTTTCTTCCCGATTCACATCCCCTTTTTTCAATCCGAAACGGATATTTTCACGGACGTTCAAAAAGGGAAACAGGGCGTAGTCCTGAGGAACGTAGGCGATTCTTCTCCGCTCCGGCGGCATGTTCGTTGCGTCTTCGCCGTTGATGAAGATGGCGCCCTTCCGAATCCGGCACAATCCCGCAATGGCTTCGAGAATCACGGTTTTTCCCGACCCGGTGGGACCCAGGATTACGAAATACTCCCCCTCCCGGATTCTGAGATTGACGTCACGGAGGGTGAATTTCCCGAGGCGGACCCTCATGTCGCGGATCTCGATCATGCCGGATAACCCTTTTTCCCGATTTTCCGGAGAACGAGCAGGGAGCAGGCGGCAATCGTCACAAGGGTGATGATGACGGCGATGGCCTTTTCAATGTCCGCCGTGGAAAGGCTTAAAAAAATCGCCACGGGCAGGGTTTCCGTCTTGGGTTTCATGGCCCCCGCCAGGGTGATGGTCGCGCCGAATTCCCCGACCGCCCTTGCCCAGGTCAGGATGCAGGAAGCGATCAGGCCGTTGCGGGCCAGGGGCAGGGTAACCCGGAAGAAGACGGAGACCTTGCTGCACCCCAGGGTGCGGCCGACCTGCTCGTACCGGGGATCGATACTGTCGAAGGTGGATTTCATGAGTCGCACCGACAGGGCGCTGACCACGGTGAACTGGGCGAGCACGATACCGGGCACTTCGAAAACGAAGCGCAGGAAGTACTTTTCAATCCCCATGCCCACGGGATTGTTGAAGAAAACCAGGAGCGCGGCGCCCAGGGCCACCGGAGAGACGACGATCGGCAGGTCGAGGATCGTGTCGACGACCGATTTCCCCGGGAATTCCGTCTGCGAGATGGCGTAGGCCGCCGGGATTCCAATCAGCACGGCGAAAAAGGTGGCAATGGTGGCGGTGGTGACGCTCAGGCGGATCGCCAGGAAGATCTCCCGTGAAAAGAGGGTTTTCGCCATGGTTCCCCAGTCCGTGTAGGTAAACAGGGAAGCCAGGATGCCGACAAAAAACAGGCAAAGCAGCGCCAGAGCGCCGATCGTGGCCGCCCGGAATACCCCTTCTCCCCTGATTCCCTTATAAACCCGCGATGAGTGCATAAACGGCGATCCTATTTCCCGGAGAAAGGACGGTAATCGGCCGGCAGGACATATTCACCGCCGATTTTCGCCCTCGGGGCGAATTTCCTCGCCGCTTTTTCCGAAGCGATATAACCCCACTTGGCAAAAATGGCCCGGCCTTCGGAGGAAGTCAGAAAATTGATAAAAGCCTGTGCTCCCGCCCGGTCCGAGGCAAAATCGCTGGTAATCGCCGCCGGAATATAGGCCAGGCGAGGCACTTCGTCCGGCTTCAGGAACACGGTTTCAATCTTGTCCGGATTCCATCCTGAAAAGACGTCCCACCCCATGATTGCATCCACTTTTTCCATGGCAAGCAGGGACGCCGTTGCCGCGCAACTGGAGGCGTGGGTTACGATATTCTTTTCCACGGCCTTGAGCAATCCGTTCTTTTCCAGCACTTCCACTCCGTAGAGGCCGACGCAGACCGATTCGGGATTCCCGATGGCCACTCTGAGGCCCGGCCTGGCCAGGTCGGCCAATCCCTTGATTTTCAGGGGGTTGCCCTTGCGGACGTTGATCGCCGGGATCAGGTAGGCGATGATTTTTACCGTCTTCGGATCCACCAGCCCCTCTTTTATTGCCTTCGTCATGTAGTCGGGGGACCCGGGAATGAACAGATCGCCTCTCCGGGACAACTTCAGCTGGGACAACACCGCCCCGGAACCGCCCCAATTCAGTTCCACTTTGATCCCCGTTTTCCGTTCGAACACCTTCGCCGCTTCCTCCATGGGAAGCTCGCTGGCGGTACCGCAGAAGGCCGTGATCTTTCGTTCCGCTGCGTAAACGCCGCTTGCCAGGAAAAAGGAAATCAACAACGCAAGGATGCAAACACCGAACTTTTTCATGAACCCAACCTCCTCCGTGATTCCGTCAGAAATCGAACATTTTCAATGCCACTAAAACCAGCAGGGCTGCAAACAACCGGTTCAGCCATCTGCCATGCAATTTCGCACCTGCTCTCGCTCCCAGGGGAGCGGTCAACATGCTGCTTACTGAAACACATAAAACGAAAAAAAAATTCACATATCCTGTCGAAAAGGGCAACAGGCCCGGCTTTCCCCAGCCATGGGCGATATAACCGATGGCTCCTGACAGGGCGACGAGGGGAATGACCGCCCCTGAGGTTCCGACTGCCCGGTGGGGCGAATAACCGAGGACGAGCGTCAGGAAAGGCATCAGCATGATACCGCCCCCGATCCCGACCAGGGCGGAGAAAGTTCCGATCAAGCCGCCGACCGCAATGATTCCCCCGACGGGATGCTTTTCGCAGCGAATGTTTCCCTTCGCTTCGGAACGCAGAGCCAAGATGACCGCCACCGCCAAAACGGCCGCTCCGAAAAGCGGTTTCAGGACGGCCCCGGAGAGGTAGGACGAAATCGTCGATCCCACAAGGGCCCCGGCTATTCCCGACAGCGACAGGGCCATCGCGTCGTGCCAGCAGACGTTGTTTTCCCGGTTATGCTGCCAGGTGCCGGAACTGGTGGTCAAAACCGCCGTGAGAAGGCTTGTGCCAAAGGCCACCTTGACGGCCGTATCAGGAGGTATGCCGCCCATAAGGCTTTGAATTTTCAAAAGAGCCGGAATCAGGATCACCCCTCCGGCAATCCCCATAAGGCCGGAGATAAAGCCGACGCCTACCCCCACCCCCATTAAAATCAGGACCATGGGCCAGGAAACCAGTTCCACTACGAATACCTCACGCTCCACGGATGGACTGGAGAAAGCAGTGCCCTAGGCCCCTTCTTTTCCCCCGTACATTTCGTATTCTTCCGGCGTATCGATGTCGATCAATACCCCGTCTCCATCCACCTTGACCTGCCCGATGTCTTTTTGAGCAACGCCGGCCATGATCTGTTTTCCTCCCTCGTCGCCCTTGATCTTCATCAACGCCGGCCACAGGCGCCGGTCGAAAATCACGGGATTTCCCCTTTTTCCCTCGTAGACGGGACAGGTTATCAGGGGCAGGTGCCCGCGATGGTACTGAATCAGGTCTTTGTAGACGCCGGAACCGACAAAGGGCTGATCCCCCAGGGCAAAGAGAATTCCCTGGCTTCGGGGATCGACGGCGGACAGGCCTGCCTTCAGGGAGGTCGAGATGCCCTCTTTGCTGTGCCGGTTGATCACAACGCGGTAGCCCCTGGGAACCAGGTCTTTCAACTTTTCGTTCTCCGCACTGAAGACGATCACAACGTCCCGGATACCCGCTTCCGCAACCGGTGCCAGGGCATGTTCCAGGATGGTTTTTCCACGGATTTCCAGGGACAGTTTCGGTCTTCCCATCCGGAGCGATTCCCCGGCTGCCAGGATGACGGCGGAGATGCCAAACCCCGTTCCATCGGCTCCTGCCTGGTAAAGGAACCGGACAGGATCATCTTCCCTGAGAGCGGTAAACAGGATGTCCGCGGAGTACTGCTTCAGCCCTTCGGCGATCTCCCGGATGACGCGGCAATCGGAGATCGTATCGACCTTGTTGATCAGCGGAACGATGGCCGCGCCGGGGGTGCTTTGCCGGCCG
>JAGVTI010000314.1 GCA_019136935.1 Deltaproteobacteria bacterium | reverse complement strand
ATAACTCCTTTTCCTCGAATCAATAAGCGCCGTCCATGCCGCAAACCTCACGCGAAATGTGAAGCTTGTCGGTGGTTTGCTGGACCCAAACTTTATTCAAAACAAAAGGGGTTAGTCAATGCTGCCTTGGGTATTCGTCATCGGGCTGGAATTGAACCCCCGTATTATCTGGCACCGGGATAAATAGACCCGTTCAATCAAGATGTCAATGGTTATTATGCATCTTTTTTGGCCCGATCCCCTGTTGATGGGGCTTCCCACGTTACGGAGGCAACATGTGCAACCAATGATAATGAAGTGCGCCGTACCGGAAAGTCTCCCCTGTTTTGCGGGTATCGACGATTGCAGTTGCAACCCGATAAATATCTTGACAAGAAAGAAGGCTTTCCGTAACGTAGCTCCCTTGGGTAACGGGCTTCATGCCCCATGCCTGGTTATTATTCCGGCAGTTGAATGGATCCGTTTCCGTCATTTCGCCGAAAGACGGAAGCCGGAATGAATTTGACCGGATGCCGGGTCGAGAGACGGTATCGTAATACACAATACTGTTTCCGGAATTCAGTGGAATTTGGGCTTCGCCGGAATCGCGGTTCCCGGAATTGGGTCATTCCGAGTCCTTCGCTTTGCTCAAGGATAAACTCCGCGAAGAATCTAATCCCGGAACTCACCCCGGGGTCATTCTGAACGAAGCGAAGAATCTAATCCCGGCATTCACCCGGGGTCATTCTGAGCGAAGCGAAGAATCTAAAAGGAAGAGATTCTTGGCTGGCTCCTCAGAATGACATTATGACACGGTCTCCGGGACCGGCGTGACGTTTTGAATATTTGCTTACCGAAGTAATGAATATGGCCGTAGAGAATTTTTGAGTTTTCGGGGCTGGAATACGCACAGGGGATAATTCAGTATACTGTCCCCGGAATTGGGCACAGATCATGTATTCGAAAAAGATTATCATTCGTTATAGCGCCGACATCGTTGAACAGCCGATTATCTATGAGCTGGTCAAGGAGTATGACCTCGTTTTCAATATTCTGAAGGCCCGTATCTTTCCCCGGCGCGAAGGGGTCATTGTCCTCGAGCTTACGGGAACGAAGGAAAATTTCGACGGGGGGATCCGCTTTCTCAAGGAGAGGGGCCTCAAGGTTGAGCCCCTGTCTAAAAGCGTCTGCCAGAATCCGGACCGGTGCGTTCACTGTGGCGCCTGCACCGCTTTCTGCCCCACGGGGGCTTTGCATTTCGACCGGGAGACCTGGAAGGTTCAATTCGATCCCGAACGGTGCAACGGTTGCGAGCTCTGCGTGACGGCTTGCGCGCCGCGAGCCATGGAGATCAACCTCTTCTGATCAATCGGGATCGCCCGCACCTCCCTGCTAAGGTTCCGGCTCCGGGGCGGTCTCCTTGGTGGGGCCCAGTATTTTGTCCACGTCCTCTTTCATCTTTTTTCCCTTTTCGACGTACTCTTTGCCCTTGTCATAGGTGGCTTTTCCTTTTTCCAGGGTCTCGAAAGTTTTTGTCTTGGCGGTTTCCAGGGTTTTGCCGATATTTTCCCTGGCCGTGTCCGGGTTCTTCAGATAGAAATATCCGCAAATACCCAGAAAAATGAGAAACATGAAAAAGGCCAGTTTGAAGAGTTTCTTGAAAATGAACCAGGTGATCAGGAAGGCGCAAAAAACCGCGATCAGCACGGTAAACGGGTGATTCGTGACGTATTTGATGATCTCATCCATGGTAAAAACCTCCTCCGGAAGGGTGATGTTCAATTGATCACTTCGGCCGTTGAATCGATCCATTTCCGTCATTCCGTCGAGAAACGGGATCCGGAATGAATTTGACCGGATGCCGGATCGGGAGGCTGCGCCGCAATGTCGTTCTGAGGCGCCAGCCGAAGAATCTCTTCCTCTTAACATGCCGTTGTGATGATATTCTCTGCTTCTCTCAGAATGACCTCGAATATGAATCGGACATTGCGACCTGGTCTCCGAGTCCGGCGTGACGTTTTGAATATTTGCTTGCCGGAGGAATCCTGAACAATTTGGCAGCGCCGATCAGTTGTTGCGGCAAATGTACAGAAAAACGGGGTGAAAATCCAGAAATCCTTTCGCCTTGACAAAAGGCGGGCCGATGAAATAGTTACCGGAGCGCATGGACTGAAAATCGTAGGGTTCATCCATGTCCGGTATGGAACAGGGTTTATCTTACCATTTTCTTCGATATGCAATGGCATTGCTTGGTCGCATGACAAGGGAAACCGAATGAATGCCCGTGATGAACGTAAAAGAGTGGCCATCACGACGCTCGGCTGCAAGGTCAACCAGTACGAATCGTCGGCCCTGGCCGGAAAATTTGAGAAGCGGGGCTACGAGGTCGTTCCCTTTACCGCGGAAGCGGACGTGTACGTGATCAACACCTGCACCGTGACGGGACGGAGCGATTACCAGTCCCGCCAGCTGATCCGCCGGGCCGCCCGGCGAAATCCCCGTGCGGTTATCGCGGTGACGGGTTGCTACGCCCAGGTGGCGCCGCAGGAGCTCGAAGCGATGCCGGAAGTCACGCTCATTGCGGGAAGCGCGGAAAAAATGACCCTGCCGGAACGGGTCGATTCCCTGACCGGAGGACGACGTGAGGTCCGGGTCGGCGACATCGGGCAGGTGAAGGAGATGGATTTCCATGCAGCCCCGTCGTTTCCGGGGCACACGAGGGCCTTTCTCAAGATCCAGGACGGCTGCGATGCCTCCTGCAGCTACTGCATTGTTCCCCGGGCCCGGGGAAGAAGCCGGAGTCTTCCCGTGAAAGACGTTCTGGAGGAGATCCGGTTTCTCGGGCGATCCGGTTATCGGGAGGTCGTCCTGACGGGGATTCACCTGGGCCTTTATGGGAAGGATCTGGCGCCGTCCGGCCATTTGCTCGACATTCTGAAGGCCGTGGAAGAAGAAGCCCCGGTTTCGCGGCTTCGCCTGAGTTCCCTGGAACCGGCCGAAGTGACGGACGATTTGATCGCGTTCGCCGCGGGCTCGCGGGTCCTTTGCCCGCACTTCCACGTTCCCTTGCAAAGTGGTGATGACGGGATCCTTGCGGCCATGAAGCGCACCTATGACCGGGCCTTCTTCCGCGTGCTGATCGATCAGATCCGCGCAGAGGTTCCCCGGGCTGCGATCGGTGTCGATGTGATGACGGGATTCCCGGGGGAAGACGAGAATGCCTTCCGGAACACCTTCGATTTGATCGAGGCGCTTCCCCTGACGTATCTCCACGTCTTCCCCTATTCGAAAAGACCCGGAACGCCGGCTGCGGCCATGGGCGGACAGGTCGGGGAGAAAACGAAGAAAGAACGGGCCGAAATGCTGCGGCACCTCGGAATGCGGAAGAAAGAGGCGTTTGCCCGGTCTTTCGTGGGCTCCGAGACGGCGGTTCTCATCGAGGGAAAAGAAGGGAAAGGGACGAAAAGCATGCAGGGATTGACGGACAACTACCTGACCGTTTTGATCGACCGGGATGATCCGGCGCTTGCCAACCGGATTGTTCCCGTTGTGATCGCGGGAGAGAAGGATGGCCGCCTTATCGGGAGGGTCGCCCGTGACTGACGACCGGAGAAGCGCCCTTGCGGAGTTGCAGGAAAAGCTGCAATATCCTTTTCAGGATCTGGCCCTTCTCGACCAGGCCCTGACTCATCGATCCTTCGTTCATGAAAATCTCTCCGCCGAATGGAAAAACAACGAGCGGCTGGAGTTTCTCGGTGACGCCGTTTTGGGACTTTGCATCAGTGACCTGTTGGTCCGGTCTCACGAGGATTTTACCGAAGGCCAGCTGTCCAAACTCCGGGCGTCGCTGGTCAACGAACGTTCCCTGAGCACGGTTGCCCGGATGATCGGCTTGGGCGATTACCTGCGATTGGGAAGAGGGGAGGAGATCTCGGGCGGCAGAACCAAGGCTTCCATCCTTTCGGATACCCTGGAGGCGGTGGTGGCGGCCGTTTATCTGGACGGAGGATTCGTCCGGCTGACGCAGTGGTTCCAGGCTTTTTTTGTCCCCCTTCTGAAGAGCCGTCCGGAACAGTTTCTCCACGGCGATTACAAAACCGCCCTGCAGCAGGTCGCGCAGAAAAGATTCCGGGAGATCCCGGTCTACACGTTGGTCAGGGAGTCGGGGCCCGACCACTGCAAGCTGTTCGAGGTTCGCATGACCATCGGGAACATTACGACGGAGGGGGGCGGCCGGACCAAGAAGGAGGCGGAACAGGAGGCGGCGAAAAAAGCCATGACCCTGCTGGGCGGCGGTCCGGAGTGAAACGCTCCTTTTTT
>JAGVTI010000116.1 GCA_019136935.1 Deltaproteobacteria bacterium | reverse complement strand
ACCCAAGCGTCCGGGGATCCTTGTTCATCCTCCTGGCCAACTCCGGCATGATGTAACGGCAGCATACCATGGTGGCATGAGCGGTCAGGGCATCGCATCATAGGAACGCCCCTGGCATTCTTTACAGGGCCAACCACTTTTTGCTGCGCCGGTCCCGGACGAACACGATCTTTGGCGAAACCGGGATACCATAACCGTCTTCGCCGATTTCCACCACCACCGAGGAAAGAATCTTTGTCTGGCCACGACACTTGCGGATCTTTCGATAGGTGGCTGCCAGACGGAGATCTTTCCTTTGGCAGCGACAGAAGATCTTCTCTGGAATCTTGGGCATACAGATCGTATGCATTCCTTTTGCAAGCACCTTCCTGATGGTTACGGGAAAGGCAAATCAACTGTCGAATAAAAAAAGATGACCGGCTTTGATTCCGCTTTTCCTGGCTTGTTCCAACAGATCCACAAGCACATCCGTTGCCTTGCAAATGTTTTCCCGGCGACGTTTTGCACCCGTTGGTGCGGCGGTCAAGGTTCGTGCGCAAAGGAACCAGGCGGTTTTCCTTCTTATTGGAGGACAACAGGGCACAGCAAACAGGCAGAAAACGGATGCCGTCCGACCACCTGCGATCTTACAATCTACAAAATAGTTGAAAAGTGTTGACACCATCAGGTAATCAGGTGGCAACGCAAAAAGCAAAAATAATCATGAAAACAAAGGGGGAACAGGATGTTTTTTAAGACAGTTTTTCCGGGGAAATACATTCAGGGTGAGGGCGCGCTCGGTGCGCTGCCCGAATTGGTCAGTCTTCTTGGGGAAAACGGACTGATCCTGACTTCCCACACAGGGGCAAACAAAATTCTTCCTCAATACACGAAAGATTGGAAAGGGAAGCCAATCCCGACCGAACTCTTCAAGGGGGAATGCTGCGAAAAGGAATTGAACCGTATTACTGAAATTATACATCGGGAAAAGGTGGACGTTCTTATCGGCATGGGTGGAGGAAAGGCGATTGATACGGCAAAGATAACGGCAGACCGGTCTGAAATTCCCGTAATCATCGTCCCGACAATTGCCGCGACAGACGCTCCTTGCAGCGGCTGTGCCGTCATCTATTCTGAAGCCGGAGTGTTTGAGTCTGTCTATTACCAAAAGATGAGTCCGCAGGTTGTGTTGGTGGACACCTGTATCATTGCAAATGCACCCGTCCGCTTTCTTGTAGCAGGGATGGGGGACGCCCTGGCAACCTGGTTCGAGGGACGATCCTGCGAACGGACACAGTCCCCTAACGAATGCGGCGGAATCAGCACCATGACGGCAATCCGATTGGCCAGACTCTGCTACGACACCTTGCTCACTTACGGTACTGCCGCCAAAAAAGCCTGTGAAAAACATCTGGTCACTCCAGCCCTGGATCATATTATCGAAGCCAATATCCTTCTAAGTGGGATCGGTTTTGAGAGTTCAGGATTGGGAGCGGCCCACTCCATTCACAATGGGCTTACGGCCATAGAAGAAACCCATTCGTTTTATCATGGTGAAAAAGTCGCCTTTGGCATGCTGGCAGGACTATTCCTAACGGATGCATCGCCTGAGGAAATTGATACGGTTTATGGGTTCTGTGAAAAGGTCGGTCTACCCACTACCCTGGCTCATATAGGACTCAAAAACCCGGAACAGAATAAAATGAGAAAAGCGGCTGAAAAAGCTTGTGCTTCCACCGAGGGCATCCATCATGAAGCCGTTGTCATCTCTCCCGAGAAAGTCCTCAACGCTATGCTGATGGCCGATAGTTACGGCCAATCCAGAGGACTATAACATGCCGCGCGTCCCTTCCGCCATGTCCGGAGTACGGAAGAGATTCTCCCCGGTGAAAACCAGGGCAAACAAAAGACGGAACACGGACACCGGCTAAATGCCCTTCTGATTACGGATGTTGCCGCGCTTCAGCAACCGGCCGATTTTCTGATTAGGAAAGAACTGATTTATCTGGTTTTCACAAGATAACGATGTCGGATACTGTCTTGTTCATAGCGGCACCTTGCGACGATATGATATTAATCATTACAGCATATTAAAACATTGTTGGCCCTGCGAAAGTGGATTTTTTATAATAAAAAAGGTTGTGTTGTACCTTGATTCGATCTGCCGGATTTTCTTCCGGGTGGAAGAAGAGGTTCCGAAGACCGATCCTGATTTTTTTCCCCCCGGAAACAGTTCTTCTCTGCTGATTTTTGTTTCGGCAAAGCAGTTGACAAGGGTTCGTATTTAATATAGCATTCGCCAATAAAATCAGATGCCGATTCGAAATCGGCTGAAAAAACGAGCACCTATGATTCGAGTTGCAGAGGCATTAAGTCATATCCTGGGGGATGTGCAACCCCTGGGTCTTGAAAAGGTTCATATCTTAAATGCCCTTGGAAGGGTGATCGGGGAAAATATCCACGCGTCCCGGGATATTCCCCCAAAAGACAATTCCGCCATGGACGGATATGCCATCCGCGCCGTCGACAGCTTGGAGGCTGGTCCGACGAACCCCGTACGGCTGCGGATCGTTGAGGATATCCCTGCGGGTAGCGTTCCCCGGAAAACCATCGGTCCGGGTGAAGCCGCCCGGATCATGACGGGAGCCCCTCTTCCCGTGGGAGCGGACGCGATCGTCCGTATGGAGGACACGACAAGAGATGGCGAATGGGTAACCATTTCCGCGCCGTCCCGTGCCGGTCACGATATCCGCATGGCCGGAGAAGACGTTAAAGGCGGCGACGTGGTTATTCCCAAAGGAGAACTTTTAAGACCTGCGGAAATAGGCATGATGGCAACCCTAGGCCGTTCCTTTATCTATGTTCACCAACGACCGGTTGTCGCTGTCATTTCCACCGGGGATGAGTTGGTCGATATTGACGAAGAGCCATCGCCGTGGAAGATCATCAACAGCAACGGTTATTCCAATATGTCCCAGGTAGCGGATTGTGGCGCCATTCCCATTTATATCGGGATCGCCAGGGATAAAAAGGAAGACCTAGCAGAGAAATTCAATGCGGCGCTACGGGCCGATGTAATCGTGTCGTCGGGCGGTGTTTCCCTGGGAGATTACGATTTCGTGAAAGACGTCATCCAGGAACCGGGGAATCGCATGCACTTCTGGCAGGTAGCCATGAGGCCGGGGAAACCCCTCGTCTATGGCCGGGTCCATGGAAAGCCGTTTTTCGGCCTGCCGGGAAATCCCGTTTCTTCCATGGTTTCCTTCGAGCAGTTTGTCCGTCCGGCGCTTCTGAAAATGATGGGTCATGTGAACCTCTACCGGCAGACCATCCGGGTGATTCTGGGAGAAGATATTGCAAAAACCCCTGGTCTGACCCATTTTGTCCGTGCCTGTGTCGATTGGCATGACGGTCGCTATCGGATCGTGACCACAGGGGATCAGGGATCCGGAATTTTAAAATCCATGGTCAAGGCGAACGGTTTGATTGTTCTGCCCGAGGACGCCACAGCCGTGAGAAAAGGGGATGAGGTCACGGTTCAGCTCATCGATCATTCCCTTTGCATGACATCTGAACCGCAGTATCTATAAATCCCGATTCTTCCGTTACATCACGCGGAAGTGCACAGGTCACTGGTGGGCCTCCTGGACTTCAAATCCAGTGTGGGGCGTGAAGAGCGTCCCGGGTGGGTTCGATTCCCATGCACTTCCGCCAATTAAACCAAATACTTAGCAAAATGCACCGAATCAGTTCCCCTCAGGGCATCTCTCCCAAACTCGTCATTGTGCCCAAATTGTGCCCACGGCTTGATCGAGAAAGCGAGCTTGCTCTTTTCCGAAAAAGCTTTTCGATCTTTTCTGCTGCTAGACGAAGGTCTTCTTCACTTGTAATATTGTACCGATCGAAGACGCTCCGAGTCTTATGACCGGAAATCCTCATTGCAACTGTTTCAGGGATGCCGGAGCGACTCATGTTTCTAACGGCTGTTCTTCTTGTGTCATGCAACAGTTTTCCAATGAGACCCGCTTTTCTACAGGACGAGTGCCACGCTGCTTGGTAGTTTCTGATCTGCTTGCCATCTCTAGAAAAGACATACGGGCATTCGGGAAAGTGATTATCCCTAATCTTCTTCTGTTTTAAGATCACCTCAAACAATTCACCTGTAAGAAAGATTAGACGTGTCTCTCCATTCTTCGTGGAATCAGCATCTAATGTTATCTTCTTTTCAAAGATGTTTGTCTGTGACCAAGTAAGGTTAAGCATTTCGCTTTTTCGCATTCCCGTCAAATAAGCCATTGTCAAAACTGGTTGCAAGTATTCGGGCAGG
>JAGVTI010000036.1 GCA_019136935.1 Deltaproteobacteria bacterium | reverse complement strand
CGATCTGATCTTCTTTCAGCAGCAGCACTTTCGCCAGCCCGGGAGGATTTCCCGTATACTTCCATTTTACGGCAAGGGGCCAGCCGGGGACGTACGGTGTCTGGCCGGCTTTGGGTTCCGATACCGTTACCGGGGAAATCGGATATTTTTTAAAATCCTTCACCCCGGCAAAGCCGTCTCGTGACACGCTGGAGAGGGAGATGGAAAAAAGGCCCCCCGTCCCTTTCACATTTGCCGTGTTGCTCTGCACCACGATGCGGTAGTCCTGCCCCGCCGGTGTATTTTTATCGATGGTCCATAAATAGGATCCCTTGCCGCTGTTGCTGACCAGGACATTACTGGCAAGCGTCGCCACCGTTACGGAGGACTTCTGCAGAATGACCTTGACGGTGGCTCCCGGATTTCCCGCGTAATTCCAGGTGACGTTGTACTGCCCTCCCCGTACCCACGTTTCTCCGCCGGCGGGAGATGCGACTTTGATGGATGCCTCCGGAGTTCTGACCTGCCTGATGTTCGCCGCTGGAGACGGCATGGCCGGGAACACGACGGCCGGTAAAAAACATGCGATGACAAACAAGATACAGCTTAAAAGTTTGCGCATACTGACCTCCATCATTTTACGGTTTTCAGGACGGCCGAAGTATAAAAGTGCCGGTTTCGTATGTCAACGAATGATTCACAGAAAAGGGAGGGTTTCGTTAAAACAAAAGGCAAGTTTGTTTTTGGCGTACGGAAAGATCGGGTCACGGTGCGATAAGGGCCTGGGCGATGTCCTCGCTCAACCGTTCCAGGGCGCGGCTGTGGGCGGCGACCAGGGCGTCGTATCCCGGATCGACGGCCGGCTCTTTCCAGGAGGTACGCCCGCTCCGGACCCGGCCGTCTTCGATGCGGCGCACGGTCCACAGGGCATCGATTGCGGCGGATTTCCCCGGAACGGATTCCAGGCTCAGGACATCGATGGTCACGCGGTAAGCCGCTTCGTCCGCCGCTGCCTGTGGAAATGTCGTGACCCGGGCCGAACCGAGTTGCCCGCTCAGGTTTTCCGCCACGATCCTGGCGATGTCGGCCTTGAGCGGTGACGCCCACCGGTTGAACTCGTCGATCCGTACCTGGTTCGGCCCGATCCGGGAGACGATCTGGGGACGGTCCACGGCGGGGGGAATGGTGACCGGACCGACGGATACGGCGTATGGGAATGTGCCGCCGGGTGACGCCCTCGCCGTTGCACTCAGGGTGTAGAAGCGGGATGGGGCGGCGGAGCATCCCCATAACAGGACGATCAGGCTGAAGAAAAACAAGAGGGCGGCCTTTTTTTTCATGGAGCGTTCTCCTGTGTTTTTCCCCTTAAAAGGGCGCCGGGGTTTTGTTCCAGATACTCGGTGAAGGTGCTGACGGCCCGGGCGGCCCGGGCGATCTCCTGAAGGGCTTCACGCAATTCCTGCTGGGCCGGCGCATCCCGGCCGATGAGGTTCCGCTCACCGCTCTTGAGCACGTTTTCCGTTGCGGCGATCGCCCGGCGCAGATCTTCCATGGTTTTTCCGGCCTCCGGCAGGACCTCCTGATCGAGGCGGCCTACTGCCCTGCGGATATCCAGCAATGCCTGGTTAAGTGTTGTAAGGGTCGTTTTCAATTCCTCGCCGATGGCCGCGAAAGGGACTTTTTCCATTTTGGTCAGGATTGAATTGATCTTTTCTTCGAAATCCACCAGGCCGCTCTGTACGACGGGCAGGCGTGGGGATGCCTCTTTCCATTCGATTGTTACGGGGTTTGCCTTGGGAAAATAGCTCAAGGAGACGAAGAGCTGGCCCAAAAGGATGTTTCCGCTGCGTAACTGGGCTCTCAGGCCGTGATCGATCAAATGCCGGAGGAAGGCATCGCAGGCATTCCTGTCGATGACTCCGGCATGGACCCCGGGGTTCAGGAAACGTTTCGGGTATAAGACAATGTCCACGCGGGGATGTGCGTTCATGGTATTCTTGGAATATTCAAGGGCCAGGTTCGTCACCTCGCCGATGGGGAAGCCGTGGAGCGTCACCGGTGCGCCCACTGCCAGTCCGCGGATGGATTCGTCGAAATAGAGGGCGTAGCGGACGGCGATTCCATCTTCCTCCGCCATGGCGACGGCCTTGTCGTTGTAGAGGGTGAAGACGGTATGCGCCGCCGCGGGCCGGTCGTCCCCGGCAAAAGGAGGGGTTTCGAAGGCGATACCCCCGATCAGCATCGACAGGATCGACTGGGTCTTCAGGGAAAGACCGTTGGCGCTCAGGGATACGTCGATGCCGCTGGTTTGCCAGAAACGGGTTTGCTCCGTGACATACCGGTCATAGGGAGCTTGAACAAAGACCTTTATGTCGACCGATGAACCGTCCGGCACCAGGTCATAGGCGATCACGCGTCCCACGTTCAGAAGACGGTAGTACACGGGCGAGCCGATTCCCAGGGATCCGAGGGCAGGGGCCTTCAGGTTGAATTGCTTGCCCGGTTCTGATTGCGTGACAACGGGGGGCACCTCCAGACCTTCGAAATGGTTGCTTGGGGAGGACGATTTTCCCGCTTCGAAACCGATGTAGTTGCCGGAAAGCAGCGTGCCGATTCCGGATATGCCGCTTAAGCTGATCCGCGGCTGGACGACCCAGAATTTTGCATCTTCCACGAGCAGCCCTTCGGCGCTTTTGTCGATCTGTGCGGTCACCACCACCTCCGAGTAGTCTTCCGAGAGCTGTACCTGCGTGACGTGGCCGATGTTGACATCCTTGTATTTTACAACCGTTTTCCCCGCTTCGATTCCTTCCGCTGTATTGAAGACGATGGTGATGGTCGGGCCTTCGCTGAGGAAACGCTCCACGGCGATTCCAACCGCGACGACGGCGGCCAGGATCGGAATGATCCAGACCACCGAGATCATGAAACGCTTCCTCGATTCAGGTGTCGCTTGGGGCACTTGCGGCGCATCAGGATTTTCGGGCATGTGGTTCCTCCTTTTCGGTATCGGAATCCCATATCAGACGGGGGTCGAACGTTTTTGCAGCCAGCATGGTGAGAACCACGACGGCGGCGAAGAACGGAACGCCGGGGCCGGGTTTGGCCAGCACGAACGGCTGGATCTGGACCAGGGCGACGGCAAGGGTGACGACGAACACGTCCAGCATCGACCACCGGCCCACGAAGTCGATCAGCCGGTAGAGCCGGGTCCGGTCCAGATTGCTGCCGGATGAACGGGAGCGGACAATGATCAGGAGATAGGCCAGGGCGATGAGCTTCGCCATGGGAATGATAATGCTCGCAATCAGGACGATCAGGGCCAGATGCCAGGAGCCTTCCGCATAAAGGGCCACGATGCCGTCGATGATGGTGTCCCCCTTCGTATAGACAAGGGTGACCCGGGTCAAAACCGGCAGGATGTTGGCGGGGATGTAACAGATGGCGGCTGCGATGATCAGGGCCCATGTGTACTGAATCGCATGGTGACGGCGCAGCGAGAGCTTGTAGCCGCAACGGGGGCAGTATCCGGCTTTAAGCGGAGTCGCCGGCCGTGAAAGAAGGCCGCAGGTCGCACAGGCGAGCAGCCCGGCTTCTCTCGAGGTCAGGGGGCGCGACGTCATGAGCCGATCTCCTCGACGGCGTCCGGACGGCCCGGATTGACGGGGGGATCCGTGTCGGCCAGCCATTGGAGACGCCTCCAGACGGTTTCCGGATCGAAGGTGACCTTCATCGCGGCCAAGACCACGATCAGGCCTCCCATGGCATACATTCCGAGGCCGGGTGTCATCGTTGCGATGTCGGAAAGCTTGATCAGGGAGATGAGGAGCCCGAGCATCATCACTTCGAGCATTGCCCAGGTCTGTTGCCGATCGACCCAGTGCAGCAGGATGCCGACCCACCAGGGAACCGGGGGATACAGGGCCGCGAAGCTGACGATCAGCATGAAGGCAATATAGAGGGCCGGGGCGGCGATGGAGCAGAAACCGACGACGACGGCCGTAATTTCGTAGCCTCGTGCCCACATCTCGAGGATGCTGCCGAAGACGGTCGTATTGGTTTCACGGCCGCGTGTGGACAGGCTGATCAGCGATTGCAGGTTGGCGACGGCAAACAGGATTGACGCGGCGACGGACAAGGCCAGTGTCCGTTCGATGGTGTGGGCCCTGTCGACTGCAAGAATCCGCCGGCAGCGGCTGCACCGCGCTTTTCCTCCTGCCGGCAGGGGTGGAAGCCGCTGGAGGAGGTCGCAATCCGGGCAGGCGACAAGATTTTCGCTCAAGAGAAGTTCTGTGTCCGATTTCATGGTGCCCAGATTAACTGTCCCCCGAAAATTTTG
>JAGVTI010000096.1 GCA_019136935.1 Deltaproteobacteria bacterium | reverse complement strand
CTTCACTTCGTTCAGAATGACCTCAAACGTCAATCGGGGATTACGACACAGCCTCTGACGGGTGAGGGTTAGGGTGGGGGTGTTAAGTAGCCGTACTAATGATGTTATTTTCCCCTCCCCTTAAATTCCTCCCGCAAGAGGAAGAAAACCTACTTTTTACGAGTCGTCATAATTAAATTGAATAACGATCGACAGGATGGATCATGGACAGGCGGGATATCACGGGTTGCGTTGTTTGGCTATCGATCTCGATTTCCGTCCTGATCGCATCCCTGCGGCTTGGAATCGGGCCTTTCAACAATCCCGGACCGGGTTTTGTTCCCTTCTGGGCGGCTCTTTTTCTGGCATCTTTCACCTGTGTGCTGCTTGTCATCTGTCTGTCCCGGAATCGGGAGGCAACCCCGCCGAGCGCATTGTGGAAGGACCGGCACTGGGTGAAACCCCTGCTGGCCGTCTCGGCGCTGATCCTCTACTGCCTGGTCCTGCCGAAACTCGGGTATCTCCTGGCCACGTTCGTCTTGATGCTCGTTCTGCTGAGTCTCGGGAAAACGAAACCCTGGCTGGTTGTCCCCGGTTCTCTATCCACGGTTCTGTTAACCTATGTCCTCTTTGACTATTTACTGAAAATGCCGCTCCCGAGGGGTGTTTTCGGCTTCTGATCTCTGGCACATGGATGCTTCCCCGGATAATATAAACAGTTTGCTCTATGGATTTTCCATCGCCCTCCAGCCTGGACATCTTCTGTTCGTGTTCGCGGGATGCTTCCTGGGAACCCTGGTCGGCATTCTTCCGGGAATCGGTCCGGTCGGGGCCATTTCCATCCTTCTGCCCATCACCTTCCAGATGTCTTCCACCGGTGCGATCGTGCTGCTGGCGGGGGTTTATTACGGGGTGATGTACGGAGGCTCGACCGCTTCCATCCTGGTCAATGTCCCGGGAGAAACCGCCTCGGTTGTCACGTGCCTGGACGGGTACCGGATGGCCCGCCAGGGCCGTGCGGGGCCCGCCTTGGGAATCGCCGCCTTCGGGTCGTTCATCGCCGGCACGGCGGGATTGATCGGGCTACAGCTCATCGCCGCCCCTCTTTCCGGATTCGCCCTGCAGTTCGGCCCACCCGAATACTTTGCCATCATCCTGCTGGGATTCACCTTTATCACCTACCTGTCCCAGGGATCACCTATCAAGGCCGGTATCATGGCCTTTACCGGGCTGATCCTGAGCACGATCGGCCTGGATCCGATCACCTCCGAACAGCGGATGACCTTCGGCATGCTGAACTTGTTCGAGGGCATCGGCGTCGCACCCCTGGCGATGGGCCTGTTCGGTGTGGCCGAGGTATTCACAAACCTGGAAACCCTGCACTCCGGTGAACACATCCAAGTCAAGGTTCGCAGTCTCCTGCCCTCACGATGGGATTGGCTGCGGGCCAAGTGGGCCATTCTCCGGGGCACCGCCGTCGGTTTCCTGATGGGAATTCTGCCGGGCGGGGGGCCGGTGCTGTCGTCCTTCATGGCCTACGGCCTGGAAAAGAGGATCGCGAACAACCCCGCAAGACTCGGCAAGGGGGCCATCGAAGGCGTGGCGGCGCCGGAAGCGGCCAACAACGCCGCCGCTTCGACCTCGTTCATTCCGCTGCTCACCCTCGGCATCCCGCCCAACGTGGTCCTGGCGGTGCTTTTCGGGGCCTTCCTGATCCACGGCGTCCAGCCGGGACCGCTTCTCCTGAAGGAAAACCCGGATATGTTCTGGGGAATCATAGGCAGCATGTATATCGGAAACGTCATGCTGCTGATTCTGAACCTGCCGTTGATCCCCATCTGGGTGCAGGTGCTCAGGATTCCGGGGAAAATACTCTATCCCCTGATCCTCCTGTTCTGCGTGATCGGGGCATACGGGATCAACAACAACGTCTTCGACGTCTATGTGATGATCCTTTTCGGAGTGATCGGCTATCTATTCAGGAAATTCGGATATGAAGGGGCCCCCCTGATTCTGGCCTTTGTCCTCGGTCCCCTGTTCGAAGTCAACCTCCGGCGCTCGCTGCTGATTTCCGGGGGCAGCTTCGCCATCTTTTTCACCCGCCCCATCGCCCTCGCGGCGATTATCCTCGCCCTTGCCCTTGTGCTTTTTTCGTTGTACCGATCCGCACGAAAAAACAGGAATAAATTTCCTCTTTTGCCCGGATCGAAAGGCAAATAACCCATCCGGTATTAAAGCCGTCTGTTTTCTTTTGCTTTTTTCGATTCGCCGGCGCAGAAAATACGCCGGATTTTGAAACTCTTCTTGACATCGGGCGCCACATCGTTATGATATCAACTTTCAATACTCCGGCAGTCACGAAGCAGTAAAGGATGGAAACGAAAAAGCAAACAACGACTCCCTCGAAATTGCCGCTCACGCAGTGGCGAATCGTTCAAAATCAAAGGGAGGAACAGCACCTGTTGGTCCGCGAACTCGGCATTCACCCCCTCCTTTCACAAATTCTGGTCAGCCGGGAGATTACGACGACGGAAGAAGCCCGGAAATTTCTCCACCCCTCCTTAAAAGATCTGCATAACCCCTTCCTCATGAAGGACATGAAGGAAGGCGTTCATCGCCTCATCAAGGCGATTTCCCAGGGCCGGAAGATCATGGTTTACGGCGATTACGACGCCGACGGCGTGACGTCGGTTGTACTTCTGATCAAGTTTCTCCGTGACATCCGGCAGAATGTCGATTTCTATATTCCCGGACGGGTGGATGAAGGCTACGGGTTGAACAAGCACGCCATCGACCAGATGCAAGAAAGCGGGGTCAGCCTCATCGTCACGGTGGACTGCGGAGTATCGGAAAACGATCACATCGCCTACGCCAAGAGCAAGGGAATCGACACGATCATCCTCGATCACCATGAGATACCCGACTCCCTGCCGGCCGCGGTGGCAACGATCAATCCGAAACAGTCGGATTGCCCTTTCCCATTCAAACATCTCTCCGCGGTCGGAATCGTCTTCAATTTCCTGATCGCCCTCCGGGGCCAGTTGCGCAACGAAGGCTTCTGGCAGAACCGGCCATACCCGAACCTCAAGGAATATCTCGATATCGTCGCCCTGGGAACGATCGGCGACATTTCCCCGCTGATCGATGAAAACCGGATTTTCGCGAAATTCGGCCTGGACCTGATGACTGAATCACCCCGGATCGGCATTCAGGCCCTGAAAGAGGTATGCGGCATCGAAAACCAGGTCATCGATTCGGAGAAGGCGTCGTTCTCTCTGATCCCCCGCATCAACGCGGCGGGAAGGATCGCTTCGGCCGGCGACGCCGTCAACCTGCTCCTGACGGAGGACATCAACGAAGCGCGGGAAATCGCCCGGAAGCTCGATTCCTTCAACCAGAGGAGAAGGACCATGGAGAAGGATATTCTCGACGAAATCATCGCGTTGATGAACAAGGAAAACCGCCTGGAGCAGCTGAATTCCATCGTTTTCGCCTCGGACAGGTGGCATCCGGGGGTAATCGGTGTCGTCGCCTCCAAGCTGGTCGACCGCTTCTGCCGGCCCGCCATCGTGATCAGCCTGAAAGACGGGATCGGCAAGGGTTCGGGTAGAAGCGTCTCACACTTCAACATCTACCGGGGGCTCAAGAAATGCGAATCCCTGCTTCTTTCCTACGGCGGTCACCGGTTCGCCGCCGGTATCTCCATCCGGGAAGACGACGTGGATGAATTCGGCCGTATTTTCGACGAAATCATCCGCAAGGAAATGGACTCGGCGGATTTCGTGACGGAGACCCTCATCGACAGCCAATGCAGCCTGGCGGACGTCAATCATGACTTCCTGGCGGAAATGGACAAGCTCGCGCCCTACGGGAGCCGGAACCCCGAACCGGTTCTGTGTGTCCGGAATGCATTCATCAGCACCCCCACCGTCGTCGGCAACAACCACCTGTGGATGCGCGTCAACAAGGATGGGACCTCCCGGAATTCGATCTGGTTCAGCAAGGGGCATTTCATGCATGCCCTGACCGATCAGCTTATCGACGTCGCCTTCACGCCGCAGATCAACCACTGGCACGGAACCTCCACCATCCAGCTCAAGCTGGTCGATATCGCCCTGCCGGGTCTGCAAGGCGTGTGCTGAAAATACAATCTAAGCCCCATAGAAAGCGACATTCCCTTCAGGGATACGTTTGGCACATTACTCGCCGCCGAAACCAATCAGAATAAAGTACAATTCCGCTGGCCCATCGGAATAATCACCTTCAGGTGGTTCAGTAATTAATCCGCTTTGAGCGGTTCGTAAATTCAAGCCTCCGGCTTTAACGGAGGATAATGATTTAAGTTCCCGAAAATT
>JAGVTI010000283.1 GCA_019136935.1 Deltaproteobacteria bacterium | reverse complement strand
CGGGAACATTACGACGGAGGGGGGCGGCCGGACCAAGAAGGAGGCGGAACAGGAGGCGGCGAAAAAAGCCATGACCCTGCTGGGCGGCGGTCCGGAGTGAAACGCTCCTTTTTTTGTCATTACGGCACAGCCTCTCGATCCGGCATCCAGTCAAATTCATTCCTCATTCCGTCTTTCGACGGAATGAGGGGAATTGAGTGATTCAATTGCCGATGTAATAATATGGTCATAGAGAATTTTTGAGTTTTCGGGGATGGAATCCATATAGAGGATAATTCAGTATCCTGTCCCCGAAATGGAATTCCAGAAAGGATATCACATAAACGATGAGTCAGCCTGCGAACAAGATCATCTGTTCGATGATCCGGGTCAGCAAGTTCTACGATAAGAAACCGGTTATCCAGGATATTTCCCTGTCTTACTTCTACGGCGCGAAGATCGGCGTTCTTGGCCTGAACGGTGCGGGAAAAAGTTCGCTTCTGCGCATCATGGCCGGCGTGGACCGGGAGTTCAACGGCCAGCTCATTTTCAGCCCGGGATACACCGTGGGATTTCTGGAGCAGGAACCCCTGCTGGACGATACCAAGACGGTCCGGGCGACGATCGAAGAGGCGGTTCAGGAGACCGTCGATCTGCTGGACGAATACAACCGGATCAACGAACGGTTCGCCGAACCCATGTCCGACGAGGAGATGGATCGCCTGATCACCCGGCAGGGAGAGGTCCAGGAGAAACTGGACGCCCTCGATGCCTGGGACCTGGATTCCCGGCTGGAGATGGCCATGGACGCCCTGCGCTGTCCCGAGGGAGACACCCCGGTCAAAGTCCTTTCCGGCGGGGAACGCCGCCGCGTCGCCCTTTGCCGCCTGCTGCTGCAGAAGCCGGATATCCTCCTCCTGGACGAACCGACCAACCACCTGGACGCGGAAACCGTGGCATGGCTCGAACATCATCTCCAGAGATACGAGGGGACGGTCATCGCCGTCACCCACGACCGGTATTTCCTGGACAACGTGGCCGGCTGGATTCTGGAGTTGGACCGGGGAAGGGGGATTCCCTGGAAGGGCAATTACTCCTCGTGGCTGCAGCAGAAGCAGGAGCGACTGCGGCAGGAGGAAAAGGCCGAGACCCAGCGTCAGAAGACGCTTCAGCGGGAGCTCGAATGGATCGGGATGTCTCCCAAGGCCCGGCACGCGAAATCCAAGGCCCGGATCAGCGCCTACGAAGAGCTCCTTTCCCGGCAGGGCGACACCCGGTCCGAAGAACTGGAAATCTACATTCCCCCGGGGCCCCGCCTGGGCAAGCTGGTTGTCGAAGCGGACAACGTGTCCAAGGGATACGGGGATCGTCTCCTGGTCGAGAACATGAATTTTTTTCTCCCTCCCGGCGGCATCGTCGGGGTGATCGGGGCGAACGGCGCCGGGAAGACGACCCTGTTCCGGATGATCACGGGCCGGGAAGAACCGGATTCCGGGCAGATCCGTGTCGGGGAAACGGTCAAGCTGGCCTATGTCGATCAGAGCCGGGCGAGTCTCGACCCGGAAAAATCGATCTGGGAGGTGATTTCCGGCGGGAACGACGTGCTGCAGCTGGGGAACGTGTCCGTCAAGTCGCGGGCGTATGTGGCACGCTTCAACTTCTCCGGTACGGACCAGCAGAAAAAAGTGGCCGGCCTTTCCGGGGGTGAGCGGAACCGGGTGCACCTGGCCTGCATGCTGAAAGAGGGGGCGAACGTTCTTTTGCTCGATGAGCCGACGAACGACCTCGACGTGAATACCATGCGGGCCCTGGAGGAGGCCCTGGAGAATTTCGCCGGTTGTGCCGTCGTGATTACCCATGACCGGTGGTTTCTCGACCGTATCGCCACCCATATCCTCGCCTTCGAGGGGGACAGCCGGACCGTCTGGTTCGAGGGCGGTTATTCCGACTACGAGGCGGACCGGAAGAAACGCCTGGGCGCGGAAAGCGAGCGGCCCCACCGGATCAGGTACCGGCAGCTCACACGGGTTTGACGGAAGGAATTCAAGGGGCTATCCGCAACAGGCAACCCTTCAGGTAGTGCCCTTCCGGATGGGCCAGGTTGACCGGATGATCCGGTCCGGGTCCCAGGGCCTGGAGGAGCTGGGCCGTTTTGCCGGCATCGGAAACGGCGCCCTGAACGATCTTTCCGAAAAGGGCGGCGTCGATGTGGTTCGAACAGGAGAAGGTTGCGAGCAGTCCGCCGTCTTTCAGGCACCGAACGGCCTGGAGATTGATGTCCTTGTACCCCCGGGTCGCGCGGGGAACTTCCTTTTTCGATTTGGCAAAGGCCGGCGGGTCGAGAACAATCAGGTCGAAGCGTTCCTGTGCGTCCCTGAGAAAGGAAAACACATCGGCCTTGACGACCGGGTGCTCTCCCGGAGAAAAGCCGTTCTGCACAAGGTTTCTGCGGGCGATCTCGTTGGCGCCTTCGGAGATATCGACGGAAACGACCCGGTCGGCGCCGCCGGATGCGGCATAGACCGAGAAGGCACCCGTGTAGGCGAAGCAGTTGAGGACCGTGGCGCCCTGGCCGAGTGTCCTGATCCGCTCCCGGTTTACGCGCTGGTCGAGAAAGAAACCCGTCTTCTGTCCCTGGACGGGATCGACCGTAAAGGTAAAACCGTTTTCAAGCACCGTCACGTCCGTTAAAATTTCCTTGCCATGGATGAATCCGATCCGGTCTTCCAGCCCCTCGACACGGCGGGAGCGTCCGTCGCTCCGTTCATAAATCCAGCTGGGGGAGAGATGCCGGATCAGAATTTCCAGGATGGTTTCCCTGATCTTCTCCATCCCGGCCGTCCCGATCGTAATGACGAGTCCGTCACCGTAGCGGTCCACGATAAGGCCCGGCAGAAGGTCGCCCTCGGCGTTGACCAGGCGATAGGCCGTCGTCTGAGGAGGAATGATCCGGTTTCTGAGTTCCATGGCCGCCTGCAGGCGTTTCTCCCAGAAAGCGGCGTCGATCGTCCGCGTCGTGTCCGGTGCCAGGAGACGGAAGGCGATATCCGTCAGGGGATTGTAAAAACCCAGGCCGATGGGCACCCCCGATGAAGAAACGGCGGTTACGATGTCGCCGGGGGAGGGCTTCCCTTCCACTTTTCCGACGGCGCCGGAGAAAACCCACGGATGCCCCTTGATCAGGGCATAATCTCGGCCCGCTTTGAGGAAAATGTTGGGATATTTGGGTGCCATGCGGTATATTGCGTCCGATTGTCGTTTATGTTGGATGAAGCCGCCTGCGCCCATCCTGAGGGCGGGCCTTTCCGGGGTGCATGGTATGAACGTGCCGCGCGAAGCATCCCGCGGAAGCGCCCTCCGTTCCATGGGTGCGAATCGTAGCGGTTTTCCGGGACGATTGCAAGGCGCAATTGACCCGTCGTGATGGAAACAATGAACCGGGATGATCCGCCGATAACCGATCCGTTTTCCCCCTGGGGAACAGAACCGATTCGATCTGTATTTCTCCGGCGCCCCAATCGCTTTGTCGTCGAGTGTGCAATCGACGGACAGACGGTCACGGCCCATCTGCCCAATCCGGGACGCCTGTGGGAGTTGCTTCTTCCGGAAAGTACGGTCATTCTTATCCCTCGAAAAACCATTTCGCCGGGAGGGCTGGGATACAGCGCCGTTGCCGTGGAAAGGGATGGGTTGCCGGTCCTCCTCCATACCCAGATGGCCAACCGGGTGGTGCGCTTCCTGATCGAAGCGGGCCGGGTCCCCGGCCTGGAGGGGGCCGGGATCGTGAAAGCGGAGGCGACCGTCGGGCACAGCCGCTTCGATTTCCGGTTACGAAAGGGCGGCCGGGATATCCTGTGCGAGGTGAAGTCCTGCACCCTCTTCGGCAAGTCCTTTGCCATGTTCCCCGATGCCGTGACAGAGCGGGGAAAGCGGCATCTACTGGAACTGGCGGAACTGGCCGGCCAGGGGCTTTCCTGCATGGTGATCTACCTCATCCACTGGCCCCATGCCCGTTATTTTCTCCCCGATTTTCACACGGACCCGGAGTTTTCGCGCGTTTTTGCCGATGTAAGGGACCGGGTCCGATTCTGCCCCCTTGCCGTCGGCTGGTCCCGTGACTTGACCCTTGCCGATACGGTTCGGGAGGTCGGAATACCCTGGCCGCTCCTTGACCGGGAGGATCGGAACAGGGGGAATTATCTTCTGATCCTGCACTTGGCCGGCGATTTGTCCATCACGGTGGGGGCGCTGGGAACCGTTCGTTTCAGAAAAGGTTACTACGTCTACGCGGGTTCGGCGAAACGGCATCTTTCCCAGCGGGTGAACCGTCATCTGCGCAGGAGAAAGCGGCTTTTCTGGCACATCGATTACCTGCGGGAGCAGGCCGTCTCCTGCTCGGCCATTCCGATCCGCTCCAGTGTCAATCTGGAGCACGACCTTGCCGGGAGCCTGGGCGCCATCGCCGCCTGGCAGGTCCCGGGATTCGGGTCGTCCGACTGCTCCTGCCCGACCCACCTTTTCGGGTTTGAGAACCATCCCCTGGAAAACAGGAAGTTTATCGGCTTTCTTCAGCACTATCGCATGGACCGGCTGGAAACCCTTTTAAACGGCGATGCCTGTATGGATTGACCCTGTTCGCCGTTTTGGAATGGGAAGGTC
>JAGVTI010000005.1 GCA_019136935.1 Deltaproteobacteria bacterium | reverse complement strand
CCGGTCAACAGGATCGATACCACATCAAAACGTGCAGCGGTGTCATGGATGTTTCTTTCTGCAAGGTACCACAGGGCAACGATTGATATCTTTTTTTGCTTGGCCGCCCCAACCGCCTCTTCGGGGGTGCCGAAAGCCGTCGACCGCCGGCTTTTTACCTCCACGAAAACAAGGGTCTCCCCGTCCCTGGCGATCAGGTCAATCTCGCCGTAACGGCAACGGTAGTTTCTCTCGATTATTTTATACCCCTGTTTCCGCAGGTAATCCTGGGCAAGATCCTCCCCGCTGCGCCCTTGTGCTTTTGTCGATCGTTCAATCATGGAGACCCAGATCCAATTCCGCGTTCACAATGGACTTCCCCGTTTTGTTGCAGTGAAACGAGCGCCGATGAATTTTGCAGGGACCGTATTGAAGAAGGGCCGACCGGTGCCGGGCGGTTCCGTAACCCTTGTTTTTCAGAAAATCATACTGGGGAAATTGACGGTGGTACATCTCCATAATGCGGTCACGGGAAACCTTGGCCACGATGGAGGCGGCGGCGATGGAAATGCTGCGGCAATCCCCCTTGACGACGGTCTTCTGGGAGATGGCAACGGGAATGCGCTGATTCCCGTCAACAAGAATGAAATCGGGCGGGATGGAAAGCTCCGTCAGAGCGTCCTTCATCGCCATGAATGTGGCTTGGAGAATATTGACCCGATCGATCACGGAAGATTCGATCACGCCAACGCCGACCGACAAGGCCTCTTCCCGGATCAGATCGTAAAGCACGCTTCGCTTCCGGGAAGTGACCTGTTTGGAATCCTTGATATCGGGGTTCTTGTATCCCCTGGGGAGAATCACCGCCGCCGCGACGACGGGACCCGCCAGGGGACCTCTGCCCGCCTCGTCAACCCCCGCCACCATTTTCGCGCCTCGACTGTATGCCAGTAACTCAAATTGATCCATGAATCCCAATCAGGCAAGCGATTCAAGTTACCCACAAAAACGCAAGAGCAGGCATAGACCTGCTCTCCAACTTTGATATCCTTCAGCGGGCCGGCCGGTGCCCTGAGCAGGACGCCGGATACTTCCCGACGTTTACGACTTTCTCAACTCTTCTATCCTGGCTTTCTTGCCTTTCAACTGGCGCAGATAGTACAATCGCGATCTTCTGACCCGTCCTCTCGTCACCAGTTCGATACGCTCAATAACGGGCGAGTGAAGGGGAAAGGTTTTTTCGACCCCGACCCCGTAGGATACTTTCCGGACCGTGAAGGTCGCCCGGCTGGTGCCTTGCCGCTTGCGGATAACAACCCCTTCATAGGCCTGTATCCTCTGTTTCTGCCCTTCAACGATACGGACATACACCTTGACGGTGTCCCCCGTCTTGAACTGGGGAATATCCTGCCGCATCTGTTCCTTCTCAAGAAACTCCACAACACCCATAAGAGAAATTCCTCCTCTATTTTTAATTTCCACAACTTACCTTGATTCAGAAAGACGTTTCAATCCGTCCGCAAGGATAAGTTTTCGCTTCTTTACATGTTTTAAGCCGAATTTTCAACCCTTTATTACACACCCGCCTTCATCTTCCCCATAACCGATCAAGAAGGATGGCCACCGCTGCCCGAACGGGCAGATGATTGTATTCTCCAGTCCCCCTGATCGGTTCCAGAAGATAATGGGCCCGTTCAACAACTTCCTCGGCAAGCCCCCAACCCGTTCCGAAAAGAAGGAGAAAAGGATCCGATCCGGCCAGGATCTTTTCCCGTAAAGAGGCCGCCGGAAACGTCTTCCCGGCCATACGCGCCCCCGTTACGACAATCCGGGGTTCTTTCCCGAAACGGAGAACCATGTCTTCCACAACCTCGCCCAGATCCCCCTTCAGGTCAACCAGTGAAAAAGCCTCTTTCCGGGAAGGATTATGAACGCTTCCATAACCTGACTGCCAATGGCGAAGAATCTTCCCCGCCAGGATTCTCTGCTCTTCAATGGGGGTAACGATATAAAACCGCCCGACACCGTATGTCCTGGCGCACCTCGCGATATCGTGAATGTCCATATTGGCAATCGAGGTGACGGACACCCGCCCTTTTCTATCATAAACGTGGCTGTGCAAAAGAGCGATGCAGACGTTTTCGTTACGCACGCCTTGTCTTATCAATATTCCTCGGTCAGTGTTTGCAGAATCATTTTGTCTTCCGCGGAAAGGTCCGCGTCTTTCAACAAATCCGGTCTCCTGATCAGGGTTCTCCGGAGAGATTCCCTCCTCCGCCACCGATCGATTTCCCGGTGATGACCCGATATCAGCACATCGGGCACTTTCCAGCCTCTATATTCGCTCGGCCGCGTATACTGGGGATATTCGAGGAGCCCCATGGAAAACGATTCGGATAACGTCGATTCACTGTTCCCGAGGACACCCGGAATCAGCCGGCCAACCGCATCCACCACCACCATCGCCGACAATTCCCCCCCCGTCAGAACATAATCCCCGATGGAAATTTCCCGGTCCGACAGATGTTGCCGGACCCGCTCATCCACCCCTTCGTAGTGACCGCAGATCAGGATAATCTGTGAATATGCGGCCAGCTCTTCCGCCACAAGCTGGCTGAAGCACTCACCCTGAGGGGTCAAAAGCACCACGACGGACCGCTCATTGATCCTTCTCACGGAAGAAAGCGCCCGGTCGATCGGCTCGACTTTCATGACCATGCCGCACCCTCCCCCGTAAGGGGCATCATCGGTCATCCGATGCCTGTCCAAGGCATGGTCGCGAATATTATGCACCCCTATTTCAATGAGCCCTCTTTCCTGCGCCTTTTTCAAGAGGCTGACCTGGAACGGCGAAGTGAACATTTCAGGAAAGACGGTCAGGATATCGAACCGGATCATGATCATCTAAAGACCTTCGAGAAGACGGACCACCATCCGCTTCTCTCTCAAATCGACCTTCCGAATCACATCCGCAATGGCCGGCAGAAGAATTTCCTTGTCTCCGTTCCGGCAGACATAGACGTCGTTGCTTCCCGTCGGGAAAATCTCCTGCACCTTCCCCAGCGGCTGCCCCGTTTCCGTGACCACGTCGAGACCGATGATGTCGCGCCAGTAATATTCATCCTCACCCAAAGGCATGAGGACATCAACCGGAGCCAGCACATCGGAACCGGCAAGCGCCCCGGCCGCCTCGGGTGTTTCGACACCCTCCACGGAAAGAAAGAAAAACTTGCCGGCAAAAACCATTTCCCTAAGACGATAGAAATCCGCTTTCCCATCGGGCGTCCTGATACAGACTTCCCTCAGGGATTGCCGGAGTCCGTCCGATTCAAGATGAGAAAAACACCTCATCTGCCCTCTCAGGCCACGAGGCTTCAGGACCCTGCCGATTTCAAAAAGATCCATTTCTATTCAATGATCTCTAAAACGGTTCTTTTGTGAAGCTTGGTCGATGCAGCACTTAAAATGGTTCTCATCGCTTTCGCGGTTCTACCCTGTTTTCCGATTACCTTCCCCAGATCTTCTTTCGCAACCCTCAGTTCAATGACGGAAGTCTGTTCCCCCACGACCTCGGAAACTTCGACCTTATCAGGATTATCCACCAAAGATTGAGCCATGTACTTGATCAAATCTTTCATCTCGGAATCCTCCACTCATCTCTCTCAGGTTAAGTTTCCCCGGATAATTAACATCAACTGCATGACCAGCGCCACTTCCACAAATCGGATCCGTAAGAGAAAGCCTTTAGCCGACGTTCTGGGCCGCCTTCCTGATCAGTTGGGATACGGTCAAGGTCGGTTTTGCACCCTTGTCGATCCAAGCGGTTATTCGATCTTCCTTCAGGAAAACCTCAACCGGTTGGGTTCTTGGATTATAATGACCGACAATCTCTAAAAAACCGCCGTCTCTCGGAGACTCGGAATCCGCAACAACCACTCTGTAGAAAGGCTTCCCTTTCCCTCCCATACGGGCTAATCTGATTTTAACTGCCATTCCTTTCCGTGCATACCTCCTGATAAGAATATTATTACGATTTTTTCATACCACGAAACTCCAATGATTAAAAGGGGAAATGACCTCTTTTCATCATTTTCAGGCCGCCCTTGGCGGTCATTTTTTTCATTACTTTTTTGATGTCTACGTAACTTTTCAGCAGCCGGTTTACATCCTGAACCGTTGTCCCGCTTCCCCTGGCAATTCGTTTCCTGCGTTGTCCGTCGATAACCTGATAGTTCAGTCGTTCCTTTCGGGTCATGGAATCGATGATGGCGATGATCTTGACGATCTCCTTCTCATCCGGATTCTTCTCTTAATATTGGTGCCGGCCTGATGGCAGGTGATCGTATTGTATCTGTTAACGGCCTTCCTGCCCCGGCCATTC
>JAGVTI010000041.1 GCA_019136935.1 Deltaproteobacteria bacterium | reverse complement strand
GAATTTCATGACGGTACTTCCAACAATCAGAAAGTGAAAAAAATATGAAAGTGTTTGGGAAAATCCAGAGGAAAATCGCATTTCTTAGAGAAGAGCTCTTTTGGAGATACTGGTTTACGACGAAGGGAATATCCAGTGCAGTGCCTCTTGATCAGTTATTGGATCCGAATCTTCCTTTTCCTGAATTACTTCGTCCCTTCGCTGAATCTCTCCCCCATGATGTTTTGAAAGTCCTTGATGTCGGTGCTGGTCCTTGCACGCATATTGGGAGAAAACATCCGTCGAAGACCATTGAAGTTACTGCTACCGATATTCTTGCATCTCGTTATCAGAAAATAATGGACGGCCGGAAAATTGTTCCGCCCGTGCAAACGGTTTATGCAGATGCAGAAGCACTTACAAAAACATTCCCGAAGAAATTCTTTGATATGGCTGTTGCAAACAATTCGCTAGATCATTGTGCCACTCCATTTAAAGCCATTCAGGAGATGCTTGAAGTCGTCAAAACGGGTGGATATGTAATTTTGCGACATAGAGAAAACGAGGCTGTCCGGGCAAAATATCACGGCCTCCACCAGTGGAATTTTTTACTTGCTGAAGGGAAAACCATTTTATGGAGTCGACATGAAAAAATCGATGTCTCTGGTGCTTTCGCAACATATGCGACAATTAATATCGTTCCTGATCCAGAGCATGTAATAATGGTAATGCGAAAAATGGAAGAACCGGCATGTTAAAGTGAGGCCCCTGATCGGCTTCGGCTGATCCTTCAACCGGCCAGGTCCCGCACGGTTCGCAGGAGCCCCTGGAGAAGGATGTGCATCCGGGTGAAATCCAGCGTCTCGATGGTGTCGTTTTCGGTGTGGTAATTGGGGTTCCGGAAAAATGCCGTGTCGGTGATCATCACGGCGGGATAGCCCCGCTTCCAGAAGGAACGGTGATCGGAAAAGTCGATGCCGGGTAGAAAACCGACGGTGGAAAGGGTTTCGACGTTAAGACCCGGTGTTTTTTCCAGGGAAGCGGCCGTCTTTCGAACCAGGGATCTCGACGCCAGGTTGCCGATCACGGCAATGAAATTCGGGGTGGAAGGATAGAAGAGATTCATGAACGGGAGGGGAAACCCCTGTTCCCCCCTATTATCGGTGTAATATCCAAGCATTTCCAGGCAGATCATGGCCGTGATGTTTTCCCCGCCGCGTCGCGCCTTTCCTGCGTAAACCGCGCTTCCCATGAACTTCGAGCGGAAAACAGGCGGCTCTTCCAGGGTGAAGAAAACGAATTTCAGGGTCCGGCCATGTGTTTCCTGCTTCAGGATCCGGCACAATTCGAGGAGCATGGCCACGGCGCTGGCATTGTCGTCCGCGCCGGGAGTGGCAGCGTAGGTGTCGTAGTGAGCACCGACCAAAACGACTTCCCCCGGACGGTCCTTCCCTGGCAAGGTGGCCACGATATTGCCGTAGGTTCTGCCTTCATAGGAGTACGACTGGATTTCCGGATTGTAACCCATGCCGCGCAGGGAAGCGGCGATATAATCCTTCGCGGCGTTCAGGCGGTCGTACTCGTAAACGCTTCTGGAACCGATCGTGACCGAAAGCGCTTCGACATGGCGGTATAACGCCGTCGTTTTCATTTCCGGTATCATCGGAACCGCCACGGATGGGGTATCCCGTATTTTCAGAACCGTGTAGAGCAGGAACGCGAAAATCAACAGCGACAGCAGCAGCGTCAGGCGCAGCGTCTTGCAGATGAATTTGGGAATCTTGACGCCTTTTTTGCGTTCAGCCCGAGTATTGGCCGATTTATCCCGTTCTTCTCCTGGTTTCCGAATCATTTTGTTCCATGCCCCACAATCCTGAAATGTTTCGCTGACTCACTGGAAAATCCAATGATAGCAGCATGTTAAGATGAAGAGATTCTTCGGCTGGCGCCTCAGAATGACAATGCGATACAACCTCCTGGAGGGAGGGGAAATAAATTCAGAAATGCAGACCCTTATCACCCCCACCCTGGCCCTCCCCCGTCGGAGGGGGAGGGAATCAAGTTCGGATTCCTCCTCCGTCGAGGAGGGAATCAAGTTCGGATCCCGCCACCATCGGAGGCTGTGTCGTAAGTCGCAATATACTGTCCGGGGTCATTCTGAGCGAAGCGAAGAATCTCTTCAGCCCGGCATGTTACTGTCAAGTGATTCTTCGGCTGGCGCCTCAGAATGACAATGCGATACAATCTCCTGGAGGGAGAGGAAAATAAATTCAGAAATGCAGACTCTTATCACCCCCACCCTGCCCCTCCCCCGTCAGAGGGGGAGGGAATAAAGTTCGGATTCCTCCTCCGTCGAGGGGGGAATAAAGTTCGGATTACGACACAACCTCTCGAGGGGGGAATCAAGTTTGTGCCGTTCGGATTCCGACACCGTCGAGGGGGAGGGGAATCTTGGAGATTTTGTCATTCTGAGGAGCGTCAGCGACGAAGAATCTCTTGTCATATTAGATCCTTCGCCTTGGTTCAGGATGACATCCGGAGTGTTTTTCGACTTTTTGCGGTTTCATCATTATTAGCCGTCAAGATTTCTCCCTGCGGTCGAAATGACCATAAGAATGCCTCAATCATTTCGCAACAAGATTCTCGAAGGATGATCGCCCGCCGGTTTAATCGCTTTTTTCTTCCGGGGAAACTTGATGTAGGGGCGGATCTTTTCGTTGATGCTCCTGCCGGTTCCGTCATAGGTCAGGGTCACAACGGGAACGCCCGTGTACTGCTCGATCCGGGGCACCATCGCCTCCGTGACCAGACCGGCGCAGCAGAAGGCGGGGTTTGTCTGGACGAAGAGGGAGATGTCCGGATAGTGGCGCATGAGGGCCGCGATCTTGATCAGGTTGTCCGCCGATTCCCCGAACTGCTGAACCCGGACGTCGAACGCGCCGAGGACCTTCGTATAATCAAAATCCGTCTCGAAAGAGGGTTCGCTGAGCAACTCGTTGAATTGCTTGTAATAGCTCTTCTCCAGCTGGTTGATGAGGGTGATGATCGACTTGGTCAGGAGGGCGTCCAGGTACTCCCCTTCCCAGAACCACCGCTTGATATACGGGTTGGCGATCAGCTTGGCGAATTCGTTGAAGGGGGTGGTGATGACCTCGCCGCCGTAGTCCTCGATGCAGTGGATCAGATCCTGGTTGAAGACGTCGTTGTCCCGGGCATACATGTCGCCGAAGATCGCCACCTTGGGGCGCTTTCCGGGAATCGTTTCGATTTTCCGGAACAGGCCGACCACCTTGGCGATGTCGTCGTCCTTGTTCCGCCCTCCCAGAAGCGTGTTGTAGAAAAGATTCAGGGCCTGGGTCATGATCGTGTCGGTCATGCCCTTTTCCTTTTCATAGGGACGAATCCGGCAGCCGATCTTGCGCAGCATGCCGCCGAACATGTGGGCGAAGTAGGCCTCGATGCCCGCGGCGATCGAGATGTCCGTCATGCCGAGCTTCCCGATGTAGACGTCCACTCTTTCCATGCCGCCGCCGTTCGATTCGAACAGGTTCTTGATCATCTGCGGGTACATGCGGATATTGCAGGGAATGTGGCTCTCGAAGACCCAGACGGCCGTGTGATCCGGATCGAGTAAATTCTCCCGGATGTAATCCATGTAACTCTGGGCGATGAGGTTGACCGGCAGGCACTGGCCCGAATTGGTCCGCAGGCCGTACTGAATGGTCTTTTCCGTCAGGGGAACCATCCGGGCGTCGACCCCTTCCCGGATGAGAACGGCTTCGACGAGCTTCGAATTCAGGGGATCGATGCAGGGAAGCAGCAGGGTCTTGTCCCTGATTCTGGACACGCATTGCGAATTGAGCGGCAGGCTGCGGGGATTTTTTTCTCTCGCCTCTTCCGTCCGGAAATGGTTCTGGAACGACCGGATCGCGGCCTCGATCCGCGTTTCGTAACCGACGCTGGAATCGTGTTCGTCGATTTCCAGGACCAGGTAGGGCTTCCCGTAACGGTCCATGATCCGCCGGAAATATTCCAGGGCGCAGGAATCGGGGCTGCATTTGAACGAGGTGATGTAAACGGGATACAGTCCTTCCGTGCGTGCCGTGTACAGGGCCCCTTTCAGGATCCGCGCCGCGTAGTTCCAGTGCAGGCGGTTGAGGAGCGGGTCGATTTCAGCAAGATTCTCCCGATTCTCCGGAAGCATGTCCTGGAAGAACGTTTTGATCCCGAGGTTGCCGAGTATATCCAGGATGCCCTTGTTCATCGCCGGTTCCAGAACCGTGTAGGGGCGGCCGAGGAGCACGACGCCGAGACCGGCGTCCGCCGTCTTTTCCCGTTCGAAGGTATTGCGGATGTTTTCGCGGCTTTCGTTGTAAAACGCCAGGGCCGTTTCGTAGGCGTTG
>JAGVTI010000086.1 GCA_019136935.1 Deltaproteobacteria bacterium | reverse complement strand
GATGACCAACTGATGCCCCGGCATCAATTCGCCCCGGGCAATTTCAACCCCCTTCAGCAGAAAAGAGTATTCGTTCGGTTTCAACTGCAGGTTGTCCCGGATGTGAATGGCCGGCATCACAAAACCCATCTCCAGGGCCAGCTGTTTACGGAGCATCTTGATCCGGTGAAGCAGCTCGCCGCCCTGTGACGTATCCACCAGGGAAATGAGGCCGTAACCGACTTCCAGGCCCAGGGGATCGACGGGAACGAACATGTCCTGCGTATCCGACGGCGGGGGCGCCGGAGCCTCGTCCTCGACTTCCGGCGTGTCCGCTTTGTTTTTGTACAGCTTCAGGGACAGCCCGCCCATAACCAGGGCGATGGAGAAAAAGGCCAGTTTCGGCATCCCCGGAATCAGGGCAAAGACGAACAGCATGCCGGCCGCCGTGGCAATCGCCCGAGGATGCATGAACAGCTGCGCCTGGAGCTCTCCCCCGAGATCGGCCGAGGCGGTGTTGCGCGTCACGAGCATACCGGCCGCCGTCGACACGATCAGGGCCGGAACCTGCGTGACGAGCCCGTCACCCACGGTCAGCAGGGTGTAATTCTTCGCCGCCTCCACGACGGTCATGCCGTTCTGGAGCACCCCGACGATCAGCCCCCCGATAATATTGATCAGGACGATGAGGATCCCGGCGACAGCGTCGCCCCGGACAAACTTGCTCGCACCGTCCATGGCCCCGTAGAAGTTCGCCTCTTTTTCGACTTCGCTGCGCCTTCTCCTGGCTTCCGTATCCGAAATCATTCCCGCGTTCAGGTCCGCATCGATGCTCATCTGCTTGCCGGGCATCGCATCCAGGGTAAAGCGGGCGGCCACTTCGGCGATCCGGGTCGATCCCTTGGTGATCACGATAAAGTTGATGAGGACCAGAACCGTAAAAACGATGAGACCGACGACGTAGTTTCCCCCGACAACGAAGGTTCCAAAGGCCTTGATCACCTGCCCGGCCGCATCCGTTCCTTCGCCGCCGTGGAGAAGAATGAGGCGCGTGGAGGCGACGTTCAGGGCCAGGCGGAAGAGGGTCGCGATCAGGAGCACCGACGGAAAAGCCGAGAAATCGAGGGGCTTCAGAATGTACATGGCCATCAGCAGGATGATCATGGCCACGGTGATGTTGAAGGAGAGGAGAATATCCAGAACCACCTTCGGCAGGGGCACCACCATGACGGCCAGGATGCCGATCACCGCCAGGGCCACAATGGCACTGTTGCTTTTCAGCCAGTCCCAGCTGTAAGATTTTTGAATCGTTTCTGCCGCCATCTTATGCCATCGCGCTCTTTTCTTTCAGTCTGTACACATAGGCCAGAATTTCAGCCACGGCCCGATACAAATCCGCGGGAATGGTATCCCCTATATTGGCTATTTTATACAATACGCGTGCCACAGGCTTGTTTTCGACGATGGGAATTTGATTTTCCGCGGCAACCATCCTGATTTTCTTCGCCAAATATCCCGCGCCCTTGGCCACCACGACCGGGGCGTTCATGTTGTCCTGATCGTACCGGATGGCCACGGCGAGATGGGTGGGGTTCGTGATGACCACATCCGCCTTGGGAATTCCCGCCATCATCCTCTTCCGGGCGATATCCCTCTGAAGTCGCTTGATGCGCGATTTGACGAGGGGATCCCCTTCCGTATGCTTGAATTCCTCCTTGATTTCCTGCCTCGACATTCGGATGCTCTTCTCGAATTCCCAGCGCTGGTAGAGGTAGTCCAAAAGAGCGAGGATCAGCAGGACACAACAGGTCATCATCATGATCCGGAAGGAAACCCGGCCCATGAACACCAGCATCCCCCAGGTCGACTGGTCCGCCAGGGGAAGCAGGCCGGGCAGTTCCCGGACGATCATGAGGTAAGCAATCAGGCCGACGACGGAAATTTTGAAGAGGCTTTTGGCCAGTTCGACCAGAGATCTCAGCGAAAACAGTCTCTTCATGCCCTTGATCGGATCGATTTTCGACAGCTTGGGCTGCAAAGCTTCCGAGGAGAAGACAAGCCCGACCTGGAGCACATTGGCCAGGAAACCCGCGACGAAAACCGCCAGCAGAAGGGGGAAGATCAGGAGAAACACCTTGTAGACAAGGGAAAGGGCCATGGTCTGAATATTCTGCTGGGTGATCAGTGTATGGCCGGAATCCCGGAAGGCCGTCCTCATGATCTCCGTCACGCCCCCGATTAAACGGCCGCTTCCGAAGTAGAAATAGATCAGGGAAGCCCCTAAAACAACGGCGGACGCAATCTCCCGGCTGACGGCGACCTGGCCTTTCTCCCGGGCCTCTTCCCGCCTTTTGGGTGTTGCTTGTTCGGTTCGTTCCTGTCCCTGATCCTCATCCGCCATGTGGCATGGTCCCCTATCCGTTTTCTGACGATGGCGTCAATTATTCAGACATATCGAAGGGGGCTTCCCTTGCCGGGTCCCCTTATTTCATTCCCCTCAAAATCGCGTAGACCGCCTGCCCCAGGTTCCCGTAAGCCTGCTGCAGAAGGGAGGCGCACAGGGGTATCGAAAGGCCCAGGAAGAAAAGGCCGACCGTGATCTGCAGGGGGAAACCGACGATGAAGACATTGATTTGGGGCACCGTCCGGGCCACGATCCCCAGGCCCACATTGGTGAAAAAAATGACCGCGATCACGGGAATGCTGAGTTTCACCGCCAGGACGAACATGTCCCTGCTCAGACCCACCATGAGATTCATGAAATCACCGGAAACATGGAACGCAAAAAGGGGCAGCACCTGGAAACTGTCGGCGATGGCGGCAAAGAAAACATGGTGGGAGTCGGTGATCAGGAAAACCAGCACGGCAAACAGGTACTGGACCTGACCGATAAGGGAGACGTGGATGCTGGATACGGGATCGATCACATTCGCCACGGAAAAACCGATCTGGAAACCGATCATCTCACCGGCCAACTGGGCCGCCGCGAAGATGAGGCGGGCGGCAAACCCCAGGGCGGCGCCGATCAAGGTTTCCGAGATCATCCGGGACAGCAGGGGAAGAAAATCGGTCGATATGGGCGGCACGGACGGAGAAACGGTCGGGAACAGAAGAAAGGCGATCACCAGGGCCAGCCCCGCCTTGACCCGGACAGGGACGATCCGTTCACCGAACAGGGGCATGGTGCCGATCAGTGCGCCGACACGCAGGAGAACCAGTGAAAATGCAATGGCCCAATCCTGCGAAATGACCGGAAAATCCACGTCAGCCCTCCCTTGCCTCATTCAAGCGGGTCCGCCGCATAAAACCGCTACCGCACATAAGCGGGGATATTGACGAACAGGTTGTGCGTAAAGGTCATCAGGAGGCTGAGCATCCAGGGCAGGGCGGCGATCAGGACGACCAGGACCGCCACGATTTTGGGCACGAAGACCAGGGTCATTTCCTGGATCTGGGTCACGGCCTGAAAAAGACTGATGGCCACGCCGACGATCAACCCCACGATCAAAACCGGTGCGGCCACCAGGAGCGTCACCTGGATGGCCTCCGCCATGATGCCGACGATGAAATCTACCGTCATTTCGTCACTCCTTGCGCCGGCCGGCCCGGGCACGGGCAGCCGGGTTATTCATCATCCTCTTTGTTTTTCAGCAAGTTCCTTCTCAATACGCCGAATGATTGACATGACTCACCCTTACCATGAAAAACACATGCCAACCTGAGCGGTCGAGCGATTAATTGGCCGGTTTTCAAGTCGGCGTTCTCAAACGGAGGCGATTTTTTGGAAGGAGGCGGTTATGGTATCCGAATGACTCGCATTATTCTCCGAGAGGCAACGACCTTCCATGAAAGGACTGCCCCATGCCGGGAATGGGCGAATCGGAAATAAGTGGAATGAAAAGCATCCATGGATTGGACGGGATGATAAAACGGTTTTCCTCCCCCTCCGGAGACCGTGTCGCAATGACCTTATCACCATTTCGTGCAAGGGTCGCGCGACCCGGAATCCGGTATTGCCGACGATTTCCAGGTACCGGCCTTCAAGGCCTTGTCGTCATTACAATAATGGTCATTTCGAGCGAATGCGGGAAATCTTATTACATCGGCAAGCAAATATTCAAAACGTCATGCCGGACAAGGAAGAAACCCGTCCTACCGGATGATGATCCCGATGCCGCCCCGCACGATGGCGCTCCGGGTGTCTCCTCCGTAGGAAACGCCCGCGTTGAAGTTGAAGAGCCCGTTCTTTGTCCAGTGCGACGCCGTCAGCCCCAGGCCCGCCTCTCCGTCATAGGCGGCGGCGCCCGCGTTGATCGTGGTCGCTCCCGGCAGATAAGGGGTCACGTTCACCAGCGCCGCCACGGCCGCGATACCCCGGGAGGTCTTTTTGTCCAGCCTGTCGATCCGGCGGTCGAGGCGGCGGATTTCCTCCTC
>JAGVTI010000225.1 GCA_019136935.1 Deltaproteobacteria bacterium | reverse complement strand
AAGAACTCGGTATTGGTTCCTGCATCATGTCGGCTCCCCTGATTTTTCTCGATCAGGCGGAAAAGATGCTCGGCCTGGAAGATATGGAGCTGGTCTGTTTCATCACCTCGGGCTACCCGGCTGAAACGGCCAAGCCCATCAAAAGAAAAACGATCGATGAAATTTACTTCTGTAAATAGATGAAAAGGCGCGTCGTCATTACTTCCATGGGGGTCATTTCCTCCCTCGGGAAAACACCCGAAGAAATCCAGGCCGCACTGAAAGCGAAACAGATTTCCTTTGAACGGCCCGGATACGATCAGGATGTCGTCGTTTCACCCATCCGTGATTTTGATCTCAGAGAATACACGGGGCCCTTCAAGGAGCGGCGCTATTTGAACCGGGGTGCCGCTTTCTCCCTGGCTGCGGCGCTGGAGGCGATCCGCCGCTCAGGTTTGGCGAAGGAAGATTTTTCCGAGGCGGGTCTCTTTGTCGGGGCAGGACCGCATCTGGACATCGGCGGAGAATTTCCAAACATCGAAAACGGACGCATGGGCCGGAGCCATCTGGATGCCCTGTGGATTCTCCGTTTTCTTCCCAACACGGCCGCCTCGCTCATCGCCCAGTCCGTTGGTATCCGGGGAGAAAACCTGACTGTGGGCACGGCCTGTGCCGCCGCCCTTTCGGCCGTCGGGGAGGCTTTCCGGAGGATTCGGGACGGTTATCTGGATTGTGCCCTGGCAGGAGGCGGCGATTCCCGTCTGACAGCCGGGGGGACGCTGGCGTATAAAAAAGCAGGCGCCCTTTACCGGGGAGAAGGGCCTCCCGACGAGGCGAGCCGTCCCTTCGACGGGGACCGGAAGGGGTTTATCGCCGGGGAAGGGGGGGCTTTTTTCCTTCTCGAAGAACGGGATCGCGCCCTTGAGCGCGGGGCCGGTATCTGGGCCGAAGTGGCTGGTTACGGCAGTTCCATGGACGGGTACCGCATGACCGCACCGGCACCGGATGGAAGAGCGGCAGCCGGGGCCGTCAGCCGCGCCATGGCTGAAGCGGAGCTATCCCCGGAGGATATCGATTTCATCGTGACCCACGGAACCGGGACGGTTCTGAACGACCAGGTCGAGGCGAAAATCATCCGGGATATCTTCCCCGGTAAAACGCCGGCGGTGATCGCCCTCAAATCCTGGATCGGGCACCTGTCCACGGCCTGCGGCGCCGTTGAATTGGCCATTGCCCTGGCCGGCCAGGCTGTAGGCTATCTGCCGGAAATCCGGAATCTGGAAAATCCGTGTGCCCCGGAAATCGATTTCGTGCGGAAAGGGCGGCAAAGCAGGGGTGGCGTGTTTCTCATCGAGAATTTCGGCTTCGGCGGTCAGAACGCGGCCCTGGTCGTTAAAAGGCGATAAACATAAAGGCAAAGAACCCGAAAGGACCCATTGTGACAAGATGTCATTTCGACCGCAGGGAGAAATCTTTAACGAAGTTGACAACAGGGATCAAGATTTCTCGCATTCGCTCGAAATGACAAGAACCAAGGTGGTTAAATCAATCCGTGGCGCAGGAATATGTCTGAAATAATTGAAATCAATTCCGGCTTGAATTCCGTTCTCCTGATTGAACGGATCACGGCCTTCGATCCCGGAGAAATTCGGGGTGTCTTTACCTTCGATGGAAAGAGTGTGTTCATGCTGATCGAGGCCATGGCCCAGTTGGGTGCCTTCCATGTCCGCCGGCTTGACGGATTTCAAAGGCACGCCTTTCTGATGAAGGTGGGAAAATGTGTTCTGCCGGATCCGCTGCCTGAAGAGGGATCCATGGAGTTACAAAGTGAGCTGACCGGCCGGAGCGACCGGAGTTTCGTCTACCACGTCCAGGTGGGACGGCAGGGGCAGACCGTCATGAGGGGAGATTTCTGGTTTTCCACCGTGGATTACGATGAGCGATTCGAAGGGGAAATGCTTCAAAGACATTATGAAAGGGTTTTTTCATGTTTGACCAGCGCATCCGGGATCGCCTGAACCTGCAAAGGAAAACAGGACTCTACCGGCAGCCGCCGGAGATCGAAAGCAGGGCAGGGAAGGTCGTCTATCTGGGCGGAAAACCTTACCTGAGCTTTGCTTCCAACGATTACCTGGGGATTGCCGATTCCCCGGCACTGAAAGAAATATTGATCCGCAACGTCGAGCGTTTCGGCACGTCGTCTTCGTCATCACGCCTGGTGACGGGAAACTTCCGTCTTATCCGCGAGGCGGAGGAAGCCTATGCGCGATATTTCGGCTATGAGGCGGCTCTCTTTTATCCCAGCGGCTTTCAGGCCAACCTGGGACTTCTCTCCACCCTCTTCGAGCCCGGCGACCGGGTGCTGGTCGACCAGCATATCCACGCCAGCAGCGTCGAGGGCATGGCCTTAAGCGGCGCCGATGTGATCAGTTTTCGCCATGGAAACCTCGATCACCTGGAGAAAAAACTGAAAAAGATCGGCGGAGAACAGGCGGGCGTCGTCACGGAATCCCTCTTCAGCATGGACGGGGACCTGCTGGATGTCGAAAGGCTCGCTCACCTGAAGAAGTGCTACGGCTTTCTGTCCGTCGTGGACGAGGCCCATGCCTTTGCAGCCATCGGTTCAGGCGGAAAAGGTCTTGCCGGCGGCGTCGCTGACATCGCCGTGGGAACCTTCGGGAAGGCCTTCGGCTTTTTCGGTGCCTTCGTTTTCCTTCCGGAAAGAGCGAAGGAATACCTCATCAATTTTTCCGCGCCGCTCATGTTCACGACGACACTTCCCCCATTCCACGCCGGGGCGGCCCTCGATATTCTGGAGATTGTCCGGAAAGCGGAACCGGAAAGGGAAAAACTGGCTGCGGTCAGCCGTACCATGAAGGAAGCCCTGATCCAGGAAGGGTTCCGTGCGTTCGGTGATGCCCATATCCTGGGGGTGGAAATCGGAAACGAGGATCTGGCCGTCCGGGTCTCCCTTGGCCTGAAAGATCGGGGCATTCTCGTCTTTCCGGCCCGCTACCCGACGGTGGCGCTTCATCACGCCATTTTAAGGATCGGTATGACGGCCCTTCACAACAGGGACGACGTGTCGATTTTCATCCGTTCGTTAAAAGAAGTCATGGAAAACAAGGAGACCTGTCATGGATAATCTGTTTGTTGTCGGGACCGATACGGGAGTCGGAAAGACCATTCTCTCCCTTGCACTCATGCAGTACCTGTACTCCAGGCATTACCACCCTTTCTACATCAAGCCCGCCCAGACGGGATGCCGGGATCCCTACGATACGGATAGCGATGCCCGTTTGATTTACCGTTACGTGGAGGAGCTGAAGGGAAAAGACTGCGCCGAATCCGTCATTTACTGTTTCCGGGAACCGAAGGCTCCCTATTTTGCCGCCCGGAGTGAGGGAAAAAACGTCGAAATGACCTTTCTCCTGAATGAAATTACCCGCAGAGGAGCAGGTCATGCTCCCCTGGTCATTGAAGGGGCGGGTGGATTGTTTGTGCCCCTGACCGCGCAGGACATGATGATCGATCTGGTCGCCGGAGCCGGGGCGAAACCGGTGATCGCGGCCCGGGCGGGCCTGGGCACGATCAACCACACCCTGTTGACCATCGAGGCCTTGAACCATCGTGGCCTTGAGCCCCTGGGAGTTGTCCTGATCGATGCCGAAAAACCGCAGACCGATTCCGCCATGATCGAGGAGAACCGCGAGGCGATCGAAAAAACCTCCGGCGTTATGGTTGCCGGTGTGATTCCCCGGATCGTCAATTTCCTTGAGCCCCTGGTTTTCCTGTACCCCATTTTTGACCGGCTGTTCAGTCGAAGGCAATAAAATTCTTGACTTGAGCGAAAATCAATGTCAGTCTGCCCGGAAATCCTACAATCCCAGGACAGAGAGAATAGGAAATGCTCCTTTTTTGCATGCCGTTTTTCCCCAGGCCGGATTCCTCTGAAGGGAAACGCGGGGTATGTGTTTCTGCCGGGGATCATTCAAAGGGGGGGAAGATTTGAACAAAAGGCAGGCGTTGCTTTTTTCCCTGGTGGTCTTGGTCATGACCTGCATCGGCCTTAAAACCGCCCAATGGTTTCATTCCGATACCGAAAGAAAGCCTCACCCCGTCCAGTTCGAGTTTCGTGCCATCCACGATACGGTCCTGAAGGGAGAAACCCTGCTTGAAATTTTCGCCAAGCACGGCCTCGACGTCAAGGAACTCCTGGCCATGCGGGACGTGGCGGCCAAGATCCATCCGCTGCGCATGCTCCATCCCGGCCAGCCTTACACCCTGACCGTGGACGGTCAGAGCCGTGTCAATTCCTTCGTTTACTGGATCAACCGGGATTCCTTCCTGAAAATCCAGAAAGTTTCGACGGGCTTCCAAGCGGAAAAAAACGAACTTGCCTATCAGATGAAACTGTTGACCCTGTCGGGGTCGATCGAT
>JAGVTI010000195.1 GCA_019136935.1 Deltaproteobacteria bacterium | reverse complement strand
TACCTGGGAATCAAGAAGGACTGCGAGCCCCTTCTGCTTTTGCCTATCGGGTTCGGGTGTATTATCGTCAATATCCCCTTCTCCAATGTCATGGGTGTGGAAGGGTTCATCAAGGTGATTTATGACGCCGGTATTGCAACGGAGTTGTTCCCCCTGTTGATCTTCATCGGCATCGGCGCCATGACCGACTTCGGCCCCGTTTTAGCCCGGCCCTCGACGTTCCTTCTGGGCGCCGCCGGTCAGTTCGGTATCTTCCTGACCCTGCTGTTGGCCCTGGCTCTCGGATTTCCCAAAATGCACGCGGTTTGCATCGGGGTCATCGGCGCCTGTGACGGCCCGACGGCGATTTACGTGACCTCCAAGTACGCCCCGGAACTCCTGGGTGCCGTGGCGGTGGCGGCCTATTGCTACATGTCCCTCGTGCCGATCGTTCAGCCCCCGATCATGCGGTTCATGACCACGAAAAAGGAGCGCATGGTGGTGATGCAGTCCCAGGCCAAGCCCGTTTCCAAGATGACCAAGCTTCTTTTCCCCCTGGTGATTACCGTTCTCGGCGGGGTGATCGCTCCCATGGGCTTGCCCCTGCTGGCGACGATCATGCTGGGAAACCTGATGCGCGAATCGGGTGTCGTGGCGCGTTTGACCAAGGCATCGGAAAATGAAATCGCCAACGTGACGACGCTGTTTTTGGGTCTGTGCATCGGGGCAACCATGTCCGGCGCCGCTTTCCTCAAGGTCCAGACCCTGATGATTCTCGGGTTGGGCTTTATCGCCATCTGCCTGGACACGGTCTGCGGTATTCTCTTCGGCAAGGTGCTTTATCTGGTGTCCGGCGGCAAGGTCAACCCGCTGATCGGTTCGGCAGGGATCTCCGCGTTCCCGATGGCGGCCCGCGTCGTCCAGAAGGAAGGCCAGAGATGGAACAAGAAGAACTTCCTGCTTATGCATGCCATGGGCGCCAACGCCGGTGGCCAGGTCGGTTCGGTTATCGCCGCGGCGGTCATGCTCTCCGTCTTGGCCGGTATGGGAATCATCCCGCATTAAATTTTACGTAGAGCGGGGTCTTTCGATCGGCCCTGCGCAACTGGATAAAAAAGGGGAGAGGCGAGACGCCTTTCCCCTTTTTGTTTTCACGCTTCCTTGTGGCACCTGAAAAATTCAGTGGTCAACGACAGCGGAATCATGTATGCCTAAAAATCGCGGGAGGGCATCCGAAATGGACATTTCCGATGTTTTTTCATGGGGGGTGATCAAGTGGGTCTTGATTGTCCTGGTGGCCGGTTTTATCGGCCAGTTCGGGAAATCCTTCGCCTTGCACGTCATCGCCTGGGTCAGGCGGAAAAAAAAGAGTGAACCGGACGAGGCGCGCACCCCGGGAGAGGAAAAGTCCCTGTACCCGGTGGCGCCGTCGGGAGAAAAGCAGATTCTGCAGGAGAATAAACCGCCGTCGGATTCCAAGGCCGACGCCGCCGCGTTGAAGTTGAAGAAGAAGGAAGCGAAAGCTCTTCTGAAAGCGAAAAAGAAAGAAGCGAAGCGGAAGACGGAGTGACAGCCCGAATCTTTCGCTGCTCTCCCCGGATTGACGAAAACGGACTTTTTACGAGATCAATATGGATAGCGGAAGGAGACGATGAGACATGTCCGAAATAAGCATACCCGATACGGTTTATGATGTCCTCATCATCGGCGGCGGGCCGGCGGGATATACGGCGGGACTCTATGCCGCCCGGGCGAACCTGAAAGCCCTCCTGATCGAGGGGGCGTCCACGGTCAGCCAGATTACCGTAACGGACTGGATCGAGAATTACCCGGGTATTCCCGAAGGGGCGAGCGGATTCGAGATCGTCGAGAAGTTTCGAAAGCAGGCGGTACAATTCGGTCTGCAGGTGAGCCAGGCCGACTGTTCGAGCGTGGAACCCATGGAATGGAACGGGATCAGGGGCTGGGCCGTCCGCTCCGGCGAAAAATCCTTCGAGGCCCTGGCCCTGGTTGTTGCGACGGGCGCTCACTGGCGAAAACTGGACGTTCCCGGTGAAGAAACATATACGGGGCGCGGTGTTTCCTACTGCGCCACCTGTGACGGACCCTTTTACCGGAACCGGGAAGTGGTTGTCGTCGGCGGCGGAGACACGGCGGTGCAGGAGGCCCTGTTCCTGACACGTTTTGCCTCGAAGGTGACCATCGTCCATCGCCGGGACCGCCTGCGGGCGGCGGCGATCCTTCAGCAGCGGGCTCTGGACAGCGGGAAAATTGCCTTTGCCTGGAATGCCGTTGTCGAAGAGGTGACAGGGGGAGAAGCCGTCACCGGTGTTCGTCTGCGGGATGTCCGGGATGCCGGAAAAAACTGGGACCTGCCCGCGGCGGGCGTCTTCGTTTTCATCGGCCTGATCCCCAATAGCGATCTGGTCGCCGGACAGGCGGATCTGGCGGATGACGGGGCCATCCTCGTCGATCATCAGATGCGGACGTCGGCACCGGGAATCTTCGCCTGCGGCGATTGCACCCGGAAACTGCTCCGGCAGGTTGTCACGGCCTGCGGCGACGGGGCTACCGCGGCATATGCGGCACAGCTCTACGTCGAGGAATTGAAGGGGAATCCGTACGGATGAGAAGCGCATGCACGGTGCAAAACCGCGCTTTTGGAGTCTGAACCCGGGGATCGCGGGGAAGGAGTAAAAGACATTGACCGACTGGCAGCATCTTCCCTTTCATATCAGCCCGAACCTCCTGGAAATCGGGTCTTTCCAGCTCCGGTATTACAGCCTCATGTACCTGGTGGCCTTCGGCCTCGCATATCTCCTGGTCAGCTACCGGATCAGGAAGGAGAACTACGAGTTCACAACCGGGACGATTCAGGATTACTTCATCTGGGCGATTCTCGGGGTGATTCTGGGAGGGCGGCTCGGATACGTCCTTTTTTACAACTTCGATTATTACATGGCCCATCCCCTGGAGATTTTCCTGCCCTTCGACTTTTCCGATGGTATCCGCTTCACGGGCATCAGCGGCATGTCCTATCACGGCGGACTGGTCGGATTTCTCGCGGCAACGGTCCTGTTTTGCCGGAAGGCGAAAATATCGTTCTGGCGTTTTACGGATCTGCTCGTTCCCGTCATACCCCTCGGATACACCTTCGGGCGAATCGGAAACTTCATCAACGGCGAACTCTACGGCCGTGCGACCGATATGCCCTGGGGAATGTATTTTCCCGATGACCGGGAGGGACTGCTTCGCCACCCTTCCCAGCTTTACGAAGCCTTTTTCGAGGGAATCGTTCTGTTTGCCCTGCTTTGGTTCATAAGAAAGAAAAGGCCTTTTGAAGGTTTTCTGGCCGCACTGTACCTGATCGGATACGGGTTCGCCCGTTTCTTCATCGAATTTGTCCGGGAACCCGACGCCCATTTGGGATTCGTCCTGGGACCCTTCAGTATGGGGCAGGTTCTCTGCTTTATCATGATCATAAGCGGCGTAGCGGTCTGGATTGTCCGCCGGACGAAAAGCGGGCCTGCCCGGCGTCTCGGAGGCGGATAAGAAGGAAAAAAATATTACCTCATCACGTCATGGAAAGGAGGACGCGGCCATGGGGAAAAAGCTGGTTATTATCGGAAGCGGTGCCGGGGGCGCATCTGTCGCGGCGGAGGCGAAACGGCGTGACCCGAACCTCGACATTGTCATGATTGAACAGGGGGACTACGTATCCACCGCGGCCTGACCGATGCCCTATTACATCGGTGATGTAATCCGGGATGAGAACAAGCTGGTGGCCAGGACCCCGGAGCGGTTCCGGGACAGCGGTATCGAAGTGCTGATCCGGACGCCCGTCGAACGGATCGATATGAAGGAATCCGCCGTACAGCTTGCAGGAGGTTCGACGATCGATTACGATATCCTTGCCATCGGGACGGGGACGATCCCCATCCTGCCGGGCATTCCCGGCCAGGACCTCGAAGGGGTCTTTACCCTCAAACGCCTGAACGACGCGATCCGGATCAAGTCCTATATCGACATGAAGCCCGTCCGGAGCGCCGCCATCATCGGCGCCGGGTTCATCAGCATGGAGATGTGCGAGAACCTGCGGCTCCGGGGTATCGAAACGACGATCATCAACATGGGGAACCTGCCGGTGACCCGGTGGGACCCGATTTTTTCGAAGCGGGCCCAGGAAGAACTCGATCGGAACGGTGTAATCACCCTGACGGGAACCAAGACCGAGTCGATTACCCGGGGGAACGACGGCCGCCTCCACCTGGCCACCACGGCAGGAGAATTGGCAGTGGATCTCCTGATCATTGCCATCGGCGTCAGACCGGATGCCCGGCTTGCCGCCGAGGCCGGTATTCCCCTGGGGAAAACCGGTGCAATCCAGGTCGACTTTTCTCAGAAAACCCCCCTGGAAAATATCTATGCCGTGGGGGACTGCTGCGAAGTGTTCAACCGCGTGAGCATGCGGTGGGTCCATATCCCCCTGGGGGATATCGCCAACAAACAGGGGCGGGTCGCGGGCCGCAATATCGGCGGCGCGCCCATCCTCTTTCCGGGGATCGTCGCCGCCCAGTCCTTCCGGTTGTTCGACCTGGAAATGGCGGCGACGGGGATCGACGAGCGGGAAGCGAACCAGGCGGGTTTCCATCCCGTCAGCACCATTGTCTGGGGAAACGCCATTGCCGGCGCGATGCCGGGAAACAGCCCCGTCGGGATCAAGCTGATCGCCGACCGCTCGACGGGCAAGCTCCTGGGTGCACAGGCGATCGGGGAAGCCGGGGCGGTGAGCCGGGTCAATACCCTTTCATGCGCCCTGTGGGCCGGATTGGGCCTGGAGGAGGTTGCCTACCTCGATCTGGCCTATGCGCCGCCCTTCAGCCCATCCTGGGATCCGATTCACCTGGCGGCTCAGGATCTGCTGAAAAAGCTTTGATCTTCAGCAAGGTCGGTTGCGCGGTAAAATTAAGAACAGGTCATGAATGAAAATGCTGGATTCCGGGTCGCGCTACGCTTGCCCGGAATGACAAAACAGCTATTTTTGCGACTCCACCGGTCTTGAGGGGAATAGGTCTTGTTTCTGAAACCATCGAAAGGGCAACTCAAATTCCTGGCCGGCCTGGATCAGGCGAAGATCCGACGAAGGGAAGGATTTTTTCTGGCTGAAGGGACCAAAGTCGTGCAGGAGGCTCTCCGGAGCGCCTGGCAAATCGAATCCTTTCTCATCCGGGAGGCGAAGGCAAAAAATCTGGGCGGACTGCTGCCCGCCATGGAGGGGAAAAAGGTCTTCGCCTTGTCCGATCCGGAGTGGAAGCGGATCAGCCAGGACAAGGAATCCGAAGGCGTTGCCGCTCTCATGGTCCTTCCGGCATTCCGGTCTTGCCGGGAAGACGTTCCGGAGGGCGGAAGCCGCCTTTTGCTTCTGTACCAGGTTGGGAACCCCGCGAATCTCGGGGCGATCCTGCGTTCCGCCCACTGGTTCGGCATCGAAACCGTGCTGCTCAGCGAAGGTTCCGTCGATTTCGTCCATCCCAAGGTCATCCGGACCTCCATGGGGAGCCTTTTTCATCTCCGGATTCTTGACGGCCTCGATTTCCGGAGCTTGCTGCCGCGCCTGAAGGAACGCTACGCCCTCGTCGGCACCACCGTCCGGGGCGGTGTTCCTCCACACCCCGTCGAGAAACCTTCCGCTGTTCTTTTGGGAAGCGAGAGCCACGGTCTGCCGGAATTCCTTCTTGACCGGATGGATGAAAACTGGTGCATTCCCCGCCGTGGAGATGCCGAATCCCTGAGCCTGCCCCAGGCGGCGGCGATCCTGCTGTACGAGTGGACGAAAATGGAATGACGGCACAACTTCCGGGGCCGGCAATGCCCATTGCGATACCTCTTCCAGGGGGGGCGGGGAAAACGCGGGAAGGTGGCAAACCGGCCAGGAGGGGGGTCAGCAGAGGGGGCGGATTTCCCGGACCTCGACCTGTCCCTGAAGGGCCGCTTCCACGGCCCCTTTTTGTTCCCGGGGGAAGCGCAGGCAGACGCCGCAATCCGAACTGATGTGCCGCGGTACCGGAATGATTTTAAATGTCAGGCCTGTTGCCTTGAGAACTTTTTCCGCCTTAATGGCGTGGCTGACGCAGTTGAACAAGACAACGTCGTAGTTTTCGGGCTGATCCATCATATTATTCGGCGACCATCCTCATTGTTTTCAATGACTGTGCGCTCTGCTACCATAAAACGGCGAATTTTACCATGCTGCAGAACAAGAGAGGCGAAGCGGGGCCGTGTGGGAGACAAAACGCCTATGGCGCGATGATTTTTCCCGCATTCTTCATGGTTTCAACGATGTCGTACATATTGGAGACGCCCCCTGCGGCGATGTCCCTGGAAATGTCGAAGAAGCTGGCGCAGGTGCCGCAGACGAGAAGTTTGACCCCTTTGGCTTCGAGTTCCTGCAGATCGTCCAGAACGTCCGAACCCCGGACGGTCAGTTTGACCCCCGTGTTGAAAAAGATGAGCGCTTCCGGCAAAGGATCCAGGGACAGCAGGGTGTGAATGAAACTGCGGATCAGAATATAGCCCAGTTCATCGTTTCCCCGGCCCATGCGGTTTTCTCCGATGACCACCACCAGGGGACCGCCCGCAGGCAGGGACAGGGCCTCTTCTACGGCCAGGGCGCAGGTATCCGAAGATTTCAGAAGAGCCAGGCGGAACGTGTTTGCGTCTTGCTGCTCCACCGTGACGGTGCAGCCCATGTTGGCTCCCAGTCGCTTCACATTTTCCGCGGCGATATCGTTATCGACGAAAACGATCACTTCCCTTTCCGTCTCCAGGGCCTTTTTCGTCAGAACAACCGGTTGCGGACAGGACAGACCCCGCGCGTCGATTTCCTTTGTCATGTCGTTTTCCTTCCTTTACCGTCAATGTCCCCGGCTGATTTTTTCCAATGCTTTGAGGGCTTTCTGTATCTGGCCGAGGGTATTGTAATAACCGAAACTGAACCGGAGCGTGCCCTGGGGAAAGGTCCCCACCGTGCGATGAGCCAGGGGGGCGCAGTGCAGACCGGGACGGCAGAGAATCCTGTAATTCTCGTCCAGATGCATGGCCGCTTCGGAGGGCGACATCCCCTCGATGTTGAAGGACACCACGGAGGTCCTTTTTCTCATGTCCGGGGGACCGTAGAGATGAATTCCCTTCAATGTCCCGGCGCCTTCCAGAAAGGCCTTCGTCAGGGCCGTCTCTTTTTCCCGGATCGCATCGATCCCCACGGTGCGAAGAAAGCCGATTCCCGCACCTAACCCCGCCAGGCCGATGGCGTTCGGCGTGCCCGATTCGTACTTGTCGGGCATGAAATTCGGCTGCTCTTCGAATTCCGATCGGCTCCCCGTTCCTCCCATCATGAGAGGGGGAATTTGCTCGTCGAGCCCCTCGCGGATATAAAGTCCTCCCGTTCCCTGGGGGCCGAAGAGGGATTTGTGGCCCGTGAAGGCCAGCAGGTCGATATTCATGGCTCCGACGTCGATGGGAATCGCCCCTGCCGTCTGCGCCGCGTCGACCAGAAGGGGAATGCCGTGACGCTTGGCAATGGCACCCACCTTGCGGACGGGCATGAGGGTGCCGATGATGTTGCTCGCATGGATCAGGACGATCAGCTTTGTGCGGGGCCTGATGGCGGCTTCCACATCGGACGGCTCCAGGGTGCCGTCGTCCCGGCAGGGAATGACGGATACATCGACGCCTTTCGCTTCCATGGCCCGGAGGGGGCGCATGACGGAGTTGTGTTCCATGCCGGAGGTGATGCAGTGGTCTCCGGGTCTCAGCAACCCCTGAATAGCGGTGTTCAGGCCTTCCGTGGCGTTCTTGGTGAAGACGATCCGCAAGGGATCGTCGATGCCGAAAAGTTCCGCCACGGCTTCCCGTGTATCGTAGACGATCCGGGCCGCCTCGATCGACAGGCGATGGGCGGACCGGCCGGGGCTTCCCCCCACCGTCTCCTGGTAGCGGATCATTGCATCCAGCATTTCCTGCGGTTTGGGCCATGTCGTGGCGGCATTGTCGAAATAGAGAAAGTTCATGGCATTTCCCGTGTCATCTGTTCAAATCTCTTGTCCCTTATGAAACCCATCGCCGTTTTGAGAGACTCCTTTGATTGAAAATCATTCGTTTCTCTGTACATCCCGGCCGGCTTTCCTGTCAAATAACTTTAAGCAATGACAAGGGCATTTTCATGCATCGCGGGAATAATCCCCGCCCATATGCCGGGCCGGATGCGCTCTTTTTCCCGATTTTTCTTTGCCGCCGCTCCTCGAAACGGGGATGCAGAGTTTTTGCGAGGCCGTCATCCATGGTTGCGAAAAAAGGTCATCCGTGTAAAATGAAGCCAGGAGAGCGGAAAATGCGGACTTACATTCAGATCGTGACGACAACGGATACCCGGGAATCGGCGGAGAGGATCGCCCGGTTCCTCGTGGAGAAGCGCCTGGCGGCCTGTGTCCAGATCGACGGACCGGTCACGAGCCTTTACCGCTGGAAGGGGCGGGTGGAGGAGGCGACGGAGTGGCGTTGCGTCATCAAGAGCCGTTCCGATCTTTTCGGCGCAATCAGGGACACCATTCGTGGCATGCATCCCTATGAAGTTCCCGAGATCGTGGCGACGGAGTTCGATCGCGTGGACGAGTCCTATCGTGCGTGGCTGGAGGACGAAACCCTCCCGTGCAAGGAGCCGTGATGATCCTGGCCGGCGACATCGGGGGAACGAAAACGCGCCTGGCGGTCTTTCCGGCGGGAGGATCGTTGCATGAACCCCTGCGGGAGGCCGTTTTTGCCAGCAGCGGTTACCGCAGCCTGGAGGACATGGTGCGGGAATTTCTCGCCCGGCCCGGCTGCGCCGTCGACAAGGCCTGCTTCGGGGTGGCCGGTCCCGTTACGGGAGGCCGGGCGGCGCTGACAAATCTTCCCTGGCGTCTCGATGAACGTCATCTGCGTGAAATCCTGGGTTTCGAATCGGTCGCCCTGATCAACGACGTCCTGGCCACGGCTGCCGCGGTGCCGCATCTGGACAAAGAAGCGATCCTCACCCTCCGGGAAGGCAGGGCCGAGCCGGGTGGAAACAGGGCGGTCATCGCTCCGGGAACGGGGTTGGGCGAGGCCTTCATGGTTCCTGACGGGGGCCGCTGGCGGGCCTTCGCAACCGAGGGGGGCCACACGGACTACGCCCCGCGAAGCGAGGAAGAATGGGATCTATGGCAGTTTTTAAGGGGCACGCAGGATCATGTTTCCTATGAGACGGTCTGCTCCGGTCCCGGAATCGCCATGATTTACCGGCACCTGCGGGAGCGGTTCCCACAGGAGGAGGGGCCCGCCTTACGGGAAGCCCTGGCGGGCGCGGACGATCCCACGCCCCTGATCGTGGCGGAAGCCGTGCGCGGGGGTGAGGCCTGCCCGCTTTGTGCCGGGACGCTTCGTTTTTTCGCCTCCGTCCTCGGGGCCGAGGCGGGGAATCTCGCCCTCAAGGTCCTGGCGACCGGCGGGATCTATATCGGGGGAGGCATTCCCCCGCGGGTGCTCCCGTTTCTGAAAGAGGAAGGGTTTTCCCGGTCCTTTGCCGGGAAGGGGCGCATGTCAAACCTGATGGAGACGATTCCCGTCCATGTCATCCTGGAGCCGAGGGCTGCCCTGCTGGGAGCGGCCCATTGGCTTTCGGAACGGGGAGGGGCTTGACGATCGGAGGAGGTGCACGTAACCGATGAGAATCATTTTCGCGACCGATGTCCATGGCTATTTCGAGCGGGTCAAAATCCTTCTGGAGCAGGCCGAGGCCGATCTCTACATCGTTGCCGGGGATCTCATCGACATCCCCTTCTATACGATGAACACGGCCATGAACTACCATGAGCTCCAGACCTTCTTCCACGGTCTCCGCCGCAAGATGAACCGGGAGGATCTCTATATCGAGGATTTCATCGACAGCCTGCTGGATTCGACCGAGATCTCGGAAGAGGTCCGGGCCAAGGGCAACAAGTACCAGGAGTATACGGACCGGGCGCGGCGGGTCATGCGACAGAAGTACCGGGTCCTGGAAAACATGATCTCCGTTACGCAGGGACCGAAGGTGTACTGCCTGCCGGGCAACTACGACATGAACCTCAAGTTCACGGCTCTCCACGGCCGGGACCTGCATCTGCATTACTATGATGTCGGCGGGTTGAGAATCGCCGGTTACGGCGGGGCCGATCTCTGGACGCCGGGGGTGCCGGAGAAATACGTCATCCACCACAACGCCGGCATCGGCGTCGACATCGAAAAAAACGAGATGTACCAGTTCTTCAGGACCAGCACGCCGGATATCCTGGTGGTCCATCAGCCCGCCCACGGCATCCGGGACCGGATCACCACCTACGGGACCTCAGGCTCACCGGCGCTTCGGGCCTACGGCGACCGTCATGACGTACTGATGTGCCTGTCCGGTCATGTCCACAACGAGTGGGGGGTCCAGGAGTCCCAGGGGACCGTTTACATGAACCCGTCCATTTTAGGCGAGGTGACGGAAATTTCCGGACGGGTGGCCGAAGGGGGATTCTTCTACCAGATCGAGATGGAGGGACGGGAAATCAAGCATATCCTGTACCGGAAACTCGTGGAAGAAAAGATTCGGGATATCGCCGAATACGTCCGGCGGGACGGCAAATGGCAGGAACGGATCGTCGATGAGGAACGTTACCGGGCGCATCGGTTGGGGAAAAACTACGATGCCCGGGTGGAAAAATATTCTCATATTCCGGAATTTGAATTGTATAACGATATCAAAAACTTTTACCGGTCTTTCCAGACAGTGGAGACGGATGAACGGCTGGAGCAGCTGGAGGAGGTGACCCTGCGGTTTGACCAGCAGATCCAGCAGGATATCGCCATGGACGTCATGGGTTCGGTGAATATGGGCCTGTCCCAGCAGGGATCGGATATCGACTTCGTTCTTTATGTCCGCTGCATCGAAGGATGCGACAAGGAGTTCAACCAGTGCGAACGCTACCAGGGAGCGAAGCGGGCCATCCAGGACATTATCGGCGGCGAATACGATTTCCAGATCATGGACTGCATCAATCTCAACGTCGTGGAACAGGCCATCCGGGAAAAAAATTACGAATCCGACATTCTCCAGCGCTTTGTCGCCTACCGGGCCATCTGCCGCCCGATCAATTACCGCGCCCTCGCGCCGGTGGAGGATATGCTGAACCGGGACATGGAATTCCGCAGGGAGTTGGAAGGAAGCATCCGGTCGTATTTGCAGATCTTCATCAACACCTCCCAGCACACCCGTTCCTTCGAAAAGTACGAGAAGAGGCTGAGGCACCTGGGCATCAAGCTTCCCGATTCGGTCCGTGACAAGGTGCAGACCTACCTCCGGATGAAGGCCGACGGGGAGACAACGGAGAAGGCGTGATTTCCGCCGGGGAGCCGGAGACCGGTCATCCCGGGCCAGGAGGCGGTGTCGTAATGCCCGGTTTATATTCGAGGTCATTCTGAGCGGAGCGAAGAATTGAATCATAACGATATGCTAAGAGGACGAGATTCTTCGGCTGACGCCTCAGAATGACATGCGACACAGCCTCCTGATCCGGGGTCCATTTACAGTGCATTTTCCTTGAAGGGTTGTGTCGCAAGGGGCGGGGAAAACGGGCTTTTTACGGGTTTATCATGGTTGGTGATTTGGGAAGACGCCTTGACAGGCGTTTCTTGGATAACCGGCCGGCTTTTTACGGCGTAAAGGAGGGGAACCCATGCTTTCACGGCGTGACCTGCTGAAAACCGCATGGCGATGTGCCCCCTGCCTGGCGGGGATGGCCCTGTTTCCGCCCCTTTTGCACGGGACATGGAGCTTTTTGAAGAGCGGCCCCGGTGGGGTTGCTTTTGCCGGAGATTTTCGTGGGGAACTCATCCGCACGGCGCCGCGGGCCCGCTACTGGACGTCGCCGAGCCTGGCCGGCGCCGACTGCGCGGCCTGCCATTTGCCGGAGGAAAAGAGGATCGGCGGCGCCTATCGGCACCGTGAAAATTTTGTCCAGTGCCTCCTGTGCGCCCAGAGTTGTGTCATCCGGGAGGGAGAACGGGGACGTTGCCGCGCCCGGATAAACATCGGCGGCGAGTTGCGCAGCCTCGTCTACGGCCGCCCCGTGGCGGTTCACGTCGATCCCATCGAAAAAAAGCCTTTTTATCACTTTCTGCCGGGGGCGGATGCCTTTTCCCTGGCCACGGCGGGTTGTCCCTTCCGCTGCAAGTTCTGCCAGAACTGGGAGATATCCCAGTCCACGCCGGAAGATCACACCGGTACTTACGTTTCTCCCCGGAAGGTGGTCCGGGCCGCCCTGGATCGCCGATCGCCGGTCATCGCGTTCACCTACAACGAACCGACGGTGTTCACGGAATACCTGCTGGACATCGCCCGCCTGGCGAAAAAGGAGGGTCGCCGGTCCGTTCTCGTCAGTTGCGGTTTCATGAACGAGGCGCCCCTTTCGGAGATGTGCGAAAGCCTGGACGCGATCAAGATAGACCTCAAGGGCTATAGCCCCGATTTCTACCGGAAGGTGTGCGGAGCGGAGCTGAAGCCGGTTCTCCGGAGCGTTCGCCAGGTGGCGCGAAGCCGGGTGCACCTGGAAATCGTCAACCTGGTCGTGCCGACCCTCAACGATTCGGATAAAATGATGAAGGGCCTCTGCGACTGGGTGGCCGGTGAAATCGGGCCGGATGTGCCCATCCATTTCACCCGGTTTCATCCTGATTACCAGCTCCTGAACCTGCCGCCCACCCCCGTTGCGACCCTGGAGCGGGCCCGGCAAATGGCCATGGACAAGGGGATTCGCTATGCCTACGTGGGAAACGTGCCGGATCACCCCGGAAACCACACCTATTGTCCCCGCTGCCGAAAGGTGGTAATTAAAAGAAACAGTTTCTTCGTCGAAGAAATTCACCTGAAAAACGGCCGGTGCCTTTTCTGCGGAGAGAAGATCGCCGGGGTATGGGCATAAACATGGATGAGGCGGCCCGTGATGGACAGGAGAAAATGGATTGGGGCGTTTGTCCTGGGGATTTTTTTATTAGGGGGTGCCGTGATGATTGAAGAATGCAGAGGTGCGTCAGGAGAGGTCCGTTCTCCTGCCGTGGCAGGGCAGTTTTATTCCGATTCGCCTGAGGCGTTGCGGCTGGGGATCGAAAAGTATCTCGAAGACGCCGTGCCGCCGGAGGTCAGGAAACCCGTTGCCCTGATCGTGCCCCATGCGGGGTATATCTATTCCGGCCAGGTTGCCGCCGACGGCTACAACCAGGCAGGGAATCAGCACTACGATGTCGTCGTCATTCTCGGGACGAATCACGCGGCGGCGGGGTTCCGGAAGGCCGGCCTCTACCCGGGGCGGGGATTCCGGACTCCCCTGGGTATTGCCGAAATCGATCAGGATGTGAACTCCGAGCTGTTGCGGGAAGACCAGGACTGCGTCGCCGATAAGGGTGTGCATGCCGCCGAGCATTCCATCGAGGTGCAGGTTCCCTTTGTCCAGGTCGTTTTCCCCAAGGCCAAAATTGTTCCGGTGCTGATCGGCACTCCCGACCGGGCCCTCTGCACGCGCCTGGGCCAGGCACTCGGGAAGGTCTTGAAAAACCGCCGCGCCCTGATCGTGGCGAGTTCCGATCTTTCCCATTATCCGTCGTCCCGGAACGCCGTCTCATCCGATCTGCCCGTCCTGGACGCCGTCATTACCCTCGATACGCGCCTCTTTCAGGATACCATCCAGGCACAGATGAGCCGTCGCCTGCCGAACCTCCATACCTGCGCCTGCGGGGAAGGCCCCATCATGACGGCCATGGCCGCCGCCGCGGCCCTGGGGGCCGAAGGAGGACGGGTGATCAGTTACGCCCATTCGGGGGATACGATCATCGGGGAGCAGAATCGGGTCGTCGGTTATGGCGCCGTGGTCCTGACGGGAGAGAAAGAACGGATCGATTCACGTTCCCTGGAGCGCCCGGTGCCCGTTACGGCCGAAACGAATCTGCGGCCGGAGGACAAGAAGGCCCTGCTGGCCTTTGCCCGGGAGGCGATCACCCGTTACCTGACCACCCAGACCGTTCCCCTGGCGCGGGGTTTCGCCCCCCTGCTTCAGCAGCCCCGCGGCGTCTTCGTGACCCTCAAGAAACGGGGGCAGTTGAGGGGCTGCATCGGGCGGCTCGTTCCCGACGCGGCCTTGGGGAAACTGGTGGGGGTTATGGCCCTGCAGTCCGCTTTCCAGGATCCACGTTTTTCTCCGGTCAACGCTTCCGAATTGAAGGACCTGGAGATCGAGATCTCCGTCCTGACCCCCATGAAACCCGTTTCCGGCTATGAGGACATCGTCGTGGGGCGTGACGGGGTCGTCCTCAGCAAGGACGGGCACTCGGCGGTCTTTCTCCCCCAGGTGGCGCCCGAGCAGGGCTGGGACCGGGACACGATGCTCGACCACCTGAGCATGAAGGCGGGCCTGACCGCGGGGAGCTGGCGCGAGGGCGCCCAGTTTTCCACCTTCCAGGCCATCGTTTTCCACGAAGGGGAGTTCAAGTAGGCGCATCGTTGCCTGTTATTCCGGGCAGGCGCAGCGCGGCCCGGAATCCGTCCTGTCGGCTTGGCCGACTTTTTCCGGCCTCATCAATACTTGTGGGGCCGCCGTCCATTCTAAACGATTTTCGAGATGCGGTTGTATTGATCTCTTGACGGGTCCATGGCGTTTCCGTAGACATCCGTGCCCCGGAACCTGAAAACCAGGTGGGAGGGGTCGATGGTGCCGTCCCCGGAGGCGTTCTGGGTAATCTTGAAGGTGACCTTGGCGGTCAGGAGTTCGGGATCATAAACCACGCCGACCGGCATCGGATTCAGGTTGATTTCCGTCGAGGGGACTTTCATCCCCCAGTTGTAAAGGCCCCCGGTGCCGGTACTGGAGGACCTGCTTATGTTCCAGTTGGCGATGTTCCGGACCGAGGACGGGTCCATGTTCTTGTCAAAGACAAAGTCCATCGTGTAATTCCTGCTCGCGCCGGGCACTGCCAGCGACGAATCGAGGGAAGACACCTTGGTCCCCGGCGGCAGGGCCAGGTTGAGGTTGTCGATATAGGCCAGGAGGAACCTTGGAGCGGAATTCTCGTCTATTGCATTTTGCAGATCCGGGAAAAGATCCGGGGCCTCCTTGGAAATGACGTCCAACTCCGCCCGTGCCTTGTCGATTTGCTGCTGTTTGGCGTAGATCATCCCGAGCTCGAAATGGACGTAACTGAAATCCTTTTTGATGGCCAGGGCGCGGTCAAGCTGTTCCTGCGCTTCGCCGTACCGGCCCGACATCCGGTACGTCTGTCCCAGGGCGTAATACCCGCCGGAATCCCGGGGGGACATCCGGATGACCTCCTTGAATTGCGCTTCGGCCTCATCGTAGCGCTCCAGGGCCAGGTAACCCTGGCCGAGAGCGTAGAAATTTTGACTTACCGCCGTGTTTTTTCTGACGGCGGTCTTGTACTGCTCCAATGCCTCCTCGTATCGCCCCTCTGAAAACAGAAGATTTCCCAGGCTGAGGTTCAGGCCGTCGGCGGAAGGGAATACCTTGATCGCCTGGCGATAAGCCTTCATTGCCTCCGAGGTCTTGCCGCCGCTGACAAGGGCATTCGCCATGTATTCGAAGGCTTTCAGGGCATTGTCCGAATAAGGCGACAGGGAAACGGCGCGCCTGAATTCCCGGACGGCCGTATCGTAATTCTTGGCCATGAACGCATCGATGCCGCGCCCCAGGGCTCCCGCGGCGATGTTGTCCATCATGGCGACCGTGGGCGTCGTGGCGGAAAAAAGCAAGTCGGCGGCGGTGTACGTTTCCATGTAATGGTTATCGGAACAATTGCGGGAAACTTTAAGGGGATTCACGTAGTGGTATTGTAAAGCGGCACATGACGCACATTCCTTCCATGAAATCAACCTGGCAATTTAATGCGGTAATATGGCACCGATATTGCTATATTACCGGTTGCTGGATTTCTTGGTACACCAGGCAGCAAAAGCCTTGTACAGTACGTTTTGTTCAGGACCGACAAGAAAGAGGGCGTGTCGGCTATAAAAGTTACCTAATCAAGGAATATTTTCTTAACTACTACGTTTACAATTCAGACGTCACCGTCAACCTTTTGACGAACAGTTTCGAGGTCCACCGATCCAATACGGAAAAACCCACGATATTTTGTTGGGCCAGCGCCTGGGCCGGTATGTAATCGGCGTCTGGGCTTCAGACCGGCTCATACCGGACATGATGCGCAGCGCAAGCAAAAATGAAAGAGTGATAATCAGAAACTCCGGAGCAACACGTCCCTGGCCGCACGTGCTGGAAGCCCTGAGTGGATCTTTGCTCCTGGGGCAGAAAGCACTGGAAGGGCGTAAAGAATTT
>JAGVTI010000059.1 GCA_019136935.1 Deltaproteobacteria bacterium | reverse complement strand
TTCTATTCAAAGTCAAAAGAGGGATGATTCCGGGGCTCGCCACGCAACTGGGGGCCATTGACGAGGTGGTGGAGGTGTATTCGGTTACCGGGGAACACGATCTGCTGGCCAAGATTCAGGTGAGGGAATATGAGTATTTGTCCGAAATCGTTACGGAGAAAATGCAGAACATGGAAGGCGTTCTGTCGACCAGGACGATGATGGCCTTCAAAACGTACAAGTTCCGTGAGCTCGATGAGGGCGCTCCTGCGGCGTTAATCGTCCCGCCTTCGGAGCAGGAAGCGGCTGAAACGGCCGAGAACGGGAAGAACACGATCCGGCCGATTCTTTCCAAACTCACGGAGAATTTCAATCTGGACCGAAGCGAAATCAACGATGTGATCGACGCGATCCATGCCGGGCAGCTGTCCGACGTGCAGATTGCCGGTTTTCTCGTCGGTCTCCTCAGCAAAGGGCCGAGTATCAAGGAGGTGGCCTATATCGCCGAGGCCATGCGCAAGAACTGCATTCCCGTGAAAGTTTCCGTGGGATCGGAGCTGACGGATACCTGCGGAACCGGCGGCGGTCTGACGACGTTCAATGTCAGTACGGCCAATGCGATCCTGACGGCATCGGCCGGTGTCCCCGTGGCCAAACACGGCAGCCGGTCCATTTCGTCTCCTTCAGGCAGCGCCGACGTTCTGGAAGCGCTGGGGATCAGGATCGACCAGACGCCGGAGCAGGCCGCCCGCCTGATTGAAAGCATCGGTATCAGTTTCATCTACGCTCCGAATTTTCATCCGGTGATGCTCAAGGTCTTCGGGCCCGAAAACCAGGTGGTGGCGGAGATGGACTTCAACCACGTTATTGTGGCGCACGGCATGGACGGCCTGGATGAAATGTCCCTGACCGGGAAAACCTCTCTGGCCGAGATCAAACAGAAACAGATCCGTTATTATGACGTCACACCCGAGGATTTCGGTTTGAAACGCTGCACCCTGAAGGATATCGCCGGAGGTCCGCCCGCTTTCAACGCCCAGGTCATACGGGATCTCTTTTCCGGCGCGGAACGCGGTCCCCGCAGGGATTTCCTCGTTTTGAACAACGCTGCCACGCTTTATGTCAGCGGCAAGGCGCCGACCATCAAGGACGGCATCGAAATGTCCCGGTCCCTCATCGATTCGGGGGCGGCAGCGCGCAAGCTCCAGGAACTGGTGGAGAAATCGCATGCTGCCTGATCCGGATGGTGCGGTACCGCAATTGTTTTCAATTCGATTTTCCCCCGGATCGCCGTCGGGGGAGAGGGATGTTGCCTCTATGGAAGGAAATAAAGTTCTTTCGAAGCGGGAAGGGAGACGGTCCCTGACCGCATCCATAAAACGGAGACAGGGAGAAGGACGGTTTCCGGTGATTTCCGAGATCAAGGTGCGCTCCGACAAGGAAGGCGACCTTCTGCGCGGGCGTGATCCCGTCCGGCTGGCGAAAGAAATGGCGCGTCTTCCCGTTGCGGGAATCAGCGTTGTTACGGAGCCCGAGCATTTCGGCGGGCATATGGATCTGCTGCGCGCCATCGCCGCCGCCGTTGATGTCCCGGTGCTTCATAAAGATTTCATCACCTCGGCGCGGCAGATTCGGGAATCGGCCGATTGCGGGGCCTCGGCGGTCCTGCTGATCGCCGCCATGCTCGGGACGGAACAACTGATTTGCCTGGTCGACGAAGCCCGGAGTCAGGGCCTGGAAACCCTGGTGGAGGTGCACACGATCGAGGAAATGGGGAAGATGGCGTGTCTCGAATTCGATTTGATGGGGATCAACAACCGCGACATTACGATCTACGAAACAGACGACGGCAATGTGGACAGGACGGAGACGCTTGCCGCCGCCTGTAGAAGGGATCGGCCGCTTATCAGCGAAAGTTCGATCCATCACGCCGGAGAAGTTCGGCGTGTCGGCAGAAGCGGCGCCGATGCAGTCCTGATCGGGACGGCGGTTTTGAAGTCGGAATGCATGGCCGGCTTTCTGTCGGAATTGATCGGCGTGGGGTGGCCCGTATGACGCGCATCAAGATATGCGGCTTGACCCGTGAGGAAGACATCCGTGTCTGCGTCCGGGCAGGCGTTCATGCTCTTGGTTTTGTTGTCGAATATCCCGCGGATGTGCCATGGAATATCGACAGGCGGAAGGCCCGGGAACTGATGAGACGGGTGCCCCCTTTCGTTTCGAGGGTGATCGTGGTCGGCGATGATCCGCAGGCGGTTGTGGCTCTGGCGGAATTTCTCAAACCTCATGCCGTTCAGCTCCACGGGAACGAGCCGCTTTCCGTGACGGCGGATTTGGTTGCCGCAATCCGGTCCTGTGGGGCACAGGTCATCAAGGCGGTGCGTTTTTCCGTTGAGACGGGGACGTGCCGGACCGTTTGTGAGGATCCTCTTGACGCGGCAAGACGGATCGAGGAAACGGGGGTGGATGCCCTGGTGCTGGATTCGGTCAGCGGGAGCCGCCCGGCGGGAACGGGTTTGTGCATCGACTGGAGGGTTGCGCGTAAAATCCGCGACGGTGTGCGCCTGCCGGTCGTTCTTGCCGGAGGATTGAATGCCGGCAATGTCGGCCGGGCGATTGCAGCCGTCCATCCTTACGGAGTCGATGTGATCAGCGGCGTGGAGAATCCCTCCGGAAAGAAAGATCCCGGCCGGGTACGCGCCTTTGTCGACGCGGCCAGGGGCGACGGGTCAACACCTCCTTGAACAGACAAGGGGTGTGCCCCGGCGACGTGTCGTTCGGGTCAAGATTTCTTTTCCACCGCCTGTTTTTCCGCTTTCAATTTTTCAATCAGTTTCTTTGCCTCATCCATGGAAGAGACCTTGAAGCAATCCCCTTCACCGACCACGAATAAGCCGCAAGACCTGGATTCGATGTGCAACGGATAATTCGTTCCAAATTCGCTCACTGCAATAACCTCCTCTGATATTTTTTCAGGAACTTATTTTTTCGTAAAGCGCATTTCCAGGTTTCCGGGGACCGGAAAGGTCCGGAACAAGTTTGCCGACTCAAGAATATCCGTTTCAGAGATTTAACGATCTTTTTACAATGGAAGCAACACAACCCTCATGGCCGATAGACACCCACTCCCGGGGATCGATCGGAGACAGTCGTGGAAAAGAAAGGTTCAATTGAAATCATGTTAAAGGGATTTTCCCCATCCCGACGATGGACGCCGATTGCCGACGCACCCGCCTTCACGGCTTCTCTATAGCACGATCTCCGGATGCCGTCCATTTCTTTTCTTCCGGAACCGGGGCCATGGGTGCGACAAAGCTCGTCTTTGTCGTCGGGATGAGAGGCGCTTCCTACTTCTGAATGGTATGCATCTTCAGCAGGAAATTCTTGAAATCCTCTTTCGTCGTTTCCTTGATATCGGCGATGCGCACCTGAATCGCGTTGTTGCAGAAAGAGAATCCGTCGGGGATGGCGTCAGGATTATCATCTTCATCGCAGAAATTCCTGATGAAGGAAAGAGCGGCCTTTCTGGCCTCCGCTGCATCACCGGCCGTGACCAGGTAGTGATGTCTTTTTATATCTTCGTCTTCTTCCTCGACGATTTTTATCCAGTAATCACCCATATTCCCTCCCGATTCTGCCGGCGAAAGACGCTTGGCCGGTCCGTTTCTTGTGTTGAATCCCCTTTACGCAGGTTTGATGCTTTCAGACTGCCCTATTCGTGGAAAAGATTGAAAACCCGCTTTATTAACCTGTCCCGGTACCCCCTCCCCGTTTTTACGGGAGAGGGAAACCTATCATGAATCTAATTCCGTGGCAATTCAGAAATACAAATCCCGAAAAATTTCCGGATAACCGAACAGATCTCTTCCCAACGGGAAGGGTTCATGCTAAAAAATGATCTGTTTTTTCGAAGACGGTTGCAGGGTTAAAAAACACAAAGGAGAAGGAGAATGAACACGAAAGCGTTTCAGAAAATCGGCTACGGTGTGTACATCATCTGTTCGAAATCAGGCGACCGGATCAACGGTCAGATCGCCAACACCGCTTTCCAGGTGACTTCCGATCCACCGACGATCGCCATCAGCATCAACAAGTTGAATCTCACGCACGAATTCATCAAATCGAGTAAAGTTTTTTCCGTGTCGGTTCTGGCCAGGACGGCACCGATGACCCTGATCGGCCAGTTCGGGTTTAAATGCGGACGGGACGTGAACAAATTCGAGGGTATCCATTACAAAATCGGCACAACCGGCGCGCCCATCGTCCTGGAGCAGACCCTGTCTTACATCGAGGCGAAGGTTGTCAAGGAAATGGATTGCGGAACCCACACCATTTTCCTGGGGGAGGTGGTTGACGGGGATGTCCTGGCCGACGGGGAACCCATGACTTACGCTTACTACCACGAAGTCAAGGGCGGAAAGTCTCCCAAGACGGCGCCGACTTACGTGAAGGAAGAAGCATCGCAACCGGTGGAGAATAAAATCCGCTTCGTCTGTTCCGTTTGCGGCTATATCTATGACCCCGCGAAGGGCGACCCGGATAACGGCGTTGCGCCGGGGACGAGCTTCGAGGAGATCCCCGACAGCTGGACCTGCCCCATCTGCGGTGCCTCCAAGGAGGAGTTCACGGCGGAAGGGTAGGGGGGCCGTCGTTGGCGCGGTGATGAACCCGGCCGTACCGGAAGGCGCGGCCGGGTTATGCTGGACTGAAATATTCGGCCAGGGTCTGCACGAGGGCGGGAACGGTATAGCGTTCCTGGAGAATATACACGGTCATCCCGGCTTTGCGGGCGGCCTCGGCGGTGACGGGGCCGATGCAGGCGATCCTGACCGCCGGAGGAAGCGGGTAGTCATGCCCCATGATTTTGATGAAATTTTCCACCGTGGAGGGGCTTGTGAAGGTGATCACATCGACCAGCCCCTCTTTTATCCAGCCGTCGAGTTCCGCTTTTTTCCTTTCCGAGGAAACCGTCCGGTAGGCCGTCACGCAGTCGACCCTGGCCCCGGCGGCGGATAGACCCCTGGGTAGCACATCCCGCGCCTTTTCCGCCCGGGGGATCAGCACGTTTTTCCCCTTTAAGTCCTGATTCCGGAACGCCTCCACGACCCCTTCGGAGGTGAAGGTTGACGGAACCAGATCGACGGAGATACCGTATCTTTCGACTTCCTTCGCCGTCGTGGGTCCGATGGCGCCGATCCGGAGCCCCTTGAGATCCCGCAGGTCCCTCTTTGATCCGCCGAGGCGCTGGAAGAAGGTCGAGGTCGTGGAAATTGTCCGGCGGTGAAATGCGGATGGTCGGGAACAGGTACGTCCGGGCACCCTCCGCATGGAGCAGATCGAGGAATTCATCCGCCTGCGCCTCGGGCCGGGTGATGACAATCCCCTTTCCGAACAGCGGTTTGACTTCGAACCAGTTCAAAAGGGGCTGCAGGGATACGACGCTTCCCACGACGAGGATCGCGGGGGGCTTGAAGCCTTTCGCTTTGGCCCGCTCCGCCAGGCCCGCAAGCGGCGCGGTCAGGGTTTCCTGCTCCGCCGTCGTGCCCCACCGGATCAGGGCGGCCGGCGTTTCGGGCGGTTTCCCGGCGGCAATGAGGTTCGCCGTGATGCCGGGAAGATTTTTGACCCCCATCAGGAAAACCAGGGTTTCAATGCCGGCCAGGCTCTGCCAGTCGATGCGGCTTTCCCCTTTCGTCGGATCTTCATGGCCGGTGATGAAGGCGACCGTCGAGGAATGGGTGCGATGGGTCAGGGGAATACCGGCATAGGCGGGAACGGCGATGGCGGACGTCACCCCCGGAACGATTTCGAAAGGAATTCCCCGGTGGGCGAGAATTTCCACCTCTTCCCCGCCCCGCCCGAAAATAAAGGGGTCTCCTCCCTTCAAACGGGCGACGGTAAGCCCCTTTTCCGCTTCTTCGACGAGACAGCGGTTGATCTGCTCCTGGGTCAGGGTATGCCTGCCGCCTTCCTTCCCCGCGTAAATCATCCGGACCGTGGTTTCTGCATGGGCGAGAATCTCCCCGCTGACCAGGTGATCGTAGATGATGACATCGGCTTTCTTGAGACACTGGATGCCCTTCAGGGTAATCAGACCGGGGTCTCCGGGACCCGCGCCGATGAGATAGACCTTGCCTTTTTTCACAATCCTTCTCCGTCTTGTATTATGTAAAATGATGTCCGTTTGTCTCGCCGCTTTGTTTCATTGTTCAGTGGCATAGATGTCATCGAGAATATTCTTCCCTCCTTGGGAAAGAATATTCGCAGCCAGAGTGTCGCCCAATTGATCCGCTTCCTCCGAAGGGCCGGAAATTTCCTGACGGATCATTGTTCCGCCGTCGAGGGTGCCGATGAGGGCGTCGATGCGGATGACCCCGCCGGTGATCCGCCCGTATACGGCGACCGGCATCTGGCATCCGCCGCCCAGCCGCTTGAGAAAAGCTCTTTCTCCGGCCATTTCCAGGTGTGTCTGTTCATCCTGGAGGAACCGGAGATCGGCGACGAGGGGGTCCTGCTTTCTGGTTTCGATCCCCAGTATTCCCTGGCATGCCGCCGGGAGCATGACCTCCGCCTGTAGGAAATGGGAAATCCGGTGTTCCCAGCCCATGCGTTTCATGCCGGCCGCGGCGACGATCACGCCGTCCAGCAGGTTGTCCGAAACCTTGCGGATCCGAGTGTCCAGGTTTCCCCGGATCGGCACCACTTCGAGCCAGTCCATCCGGTTTCGGATCTGGATTCCCCGGCGGAGCGAACCCGTTCCGATACGGGAACCCCGGGGCATGTCTTCAAAACGCATACCCGCCCGGGAAATCAGAACGTCCCGCGGGTCTTCCCTTTTGGGTGTCAGGGAGATTTCCAGGCCGTCGGGCAACTCTGCGGGAACGTCCTTCATGCTGTGCACGGCCAGGTCGACGTCGCCCCGCAGGAGGTTTTCCTCGATTTCCTTGACGAAAAGCCCCTTCCCGCCGATCTTCGCCAGGGAAACGTCCCGCATGATATCGCCCTGGGTTTTGATCACGACCAGTTCCACCGAAATGCCCGGATAATGGTGCCGGATCTGTTCGGCCACCCAGCCGGATTGGGTCAGGGCGAGCCGGCTCCCCCGCGTTCCTACTCTGATCTTTTCTTTGATGGCTCGTCCTCCAGGTTGAATAGGTGCTTGACGGCCGCGATGTAGGGCTTCGCGTTCCGGTCTATGGTTTTTTCCTTCAGTCCGACGATGGGGTCGTGGAGGATCTTGTTCACGACGGAAGAAAGAAGGATTTCGACGTGATTCCGTTCATCTTCCCGGAGGTCCTGCAGCCACGAAGAAGACCGTTCCAACTCGCCCCGGATGATGCCGGCCGTTTTCTCCTTCAGGGACACGATCGTGGGGACCACCTCCAGGGTGTTGTACCATTCCCGGTAGCGTCCGACCTCTTCCTCGACGATCGCCTCCGCTTTCTCCGCTTCCTTTCGGCGGATGTTCCGGTTTTCGTCGACGATATCCTGCAGGTCGTCGACATTATAAAGATACACGTTGTCCAGACGGGCCGCTTCCGGATCGATGTCCCGGGGTACGGCGATATCGATGAGGAACAGGAGACGGTTTTTCCGCCGGTGCAGGGCCGCTGCCACCCTGTCTTTCGAGATGATGTAACCGGGAGCGCCCGTGGAAGAGATGACGATGTCCGCTTCGCGCAGCCGCTGCTCGACGTCGTCGAACCGGATGGCCTCGCCCTTGAACAGATCCGCCAGCTGCAGCGAGCGCTCGAAGGTCCGGTTGGCGACGAGGATCCGGCCGGCGCCGTTTTGCATCAGGTGCCGGGCGGCCAGCTCCGACATTTCCCCCGCGCCGACCAGGAGAACCGTTTTGCCCGCCAGGTTTCCGAAGATCTTCTTGGCCAGTTCGACGGCGGTATAGCTGACGGAGACCGCATGGGAAGCGATCCCCGTTTCCGTGCGCACCCTTTTGGCGACCCGGAAGGTGTGATGCAGGATCTTGTTCAGCAGGATTCCCGTGGCATCGTTATCGACGGCTTCACGGTAGGATTCCTTGACCTGACCCAGGATCTGCGGTTCTCCCATGACCATGGAATCGAGACTGGACGCCACGCGGAAGAGGTGGCGGATGGCCTGTTCGTCGAAATACAGGTAAAAATGCCGGTCCATCTCTTCCGGCCTGAAATTTCCCCGTTTCCGAATCAGCGTCTTCAGGCGGTCGAGTGCTTCTTCCGGCGCGTCATCGACGCGGAAAAAGACCTCGGTCCGGTTGCAGGTGGATAGGTAGAAAGCCTCCCGGATTCCGTCGATCCGCATGATTTCACGCAGGGGACTCGTCCCCTCCGGAGCGGCGCAGGACAGTTTTTCACGTATCTCCAAGGGGGCGGTTTTATGATTCAGGCCGAGCAGAATGATCTTCATGTCGTCAACGAAACGTGTGGATGGTCGGGAAGTTGAACGAGATCACCGCCAGGGAAACAAGGAGAACCAGGAAAAAAAAGGCGGAAAGGAGCGCTGCTTTACGCCCGCTCCAGCCGATAGCCAGTCTCTGGTGAAGAACGAAAGCGTAGCAGATCCAGACCAGAAGCGCCCAGATCAATTTCGGGTCCCATGGCCAGTGACTTCCCCAGGCCGATCCGGCCCAGACCGAGCCCGCCAAAAGGCCGAAGGTCAAGACAGGGAAGCCGAAAAGAAGACCGTAGTGATTGATCCGGTCCAGATCCTTCAGCGGCGGCAGCAGCCGGCTCATGGCGTGGAGGCGCCGTTTTTTGATCTGGCGGTCCTGCAGGAGGTACAGCATGCCTGCCAGGGCGACGAGGGCGAACAACGCTTCTCCCGCAACCGAGAGAATCACGTGAACCGACACGAGGGGACCCTGGAGGTTCTCCGGCAGGAGACCTCTCCCGGGCATTTGCGTAGAGGCCGCGAAAACCATGAGAAAGGTGACCGGCGAAACAATGGCGCCGAGGATTCTCGTCTTCGTTCTGAGCTGGAAGACCAGGTAGGCGCCGGCAATCACCCAGGCGAAAAAGGATACCGAGCCGTAACAGCTGTTTACGGGGCTTTGACCGGTCAGAAAATATTGGGTGAAC
>JAGVTI010000178.1 GCA_019136935.1 Deltaproteobacteria bacterium | reverse complement strand
TCAAAGGCTACCGGCGGGAGGACGCCAAGGAAAAGAAGGCCACGATGGACACCTATTGGATACCGGGCGTCAATAACCTGGGGCAATACGGCCGCTGGGCCTTCGCCGAGTTCACCGAAATCTACGGCATGGAAGCGGATTTCGCCGCCCGGGTTGAAGAAGAGTTCAATAAGCTGGTGGCGGAGGCCGTCAAATAATGGACTTGACTTCATATTTTAATATTCTTCATAGTTTCTGGTAAGTTATGACGACTGACCGTAGCCCCGAATACCTCATCAGCTTGCTGCAAGAGTTACGAAAGCTGCCCAATGAAACAGAGTGGTTGGAGTTTAAACACGACAATTCAGAGCCTCTGGAAATCGGCGAGTATATTTCTGCCCTGGCCAATTCAGCCGCCCTATGTGGCAAGGCACATGCTTACCTTATTTGGGGAATTGAAAACGAAACGCATGATGTCGTTGGAACAAACTTTTCCCCCGCATCAGCTAAAGTTGGCAATGAGGCTTTGGAAAATTGGCTTCTCCATTTGCTTTCTCCCAAAATTCACTTCCGCTTTTATCCTTTTGAAGTGGATGGCTTTTCTGTGGTGCTTTTGGAAATTGGGCGCGCCTTTCGACACCCAGTCCAATTTCAAAAACATGAATTCATCCGCATCGGCTCATACAAGAAAAAACTCAAAGAGTTCCCTGAGAAAGAGCGTGATTTATGGCGCATTTTTGACCAGACACCATTTGAGGCATTGATCGCGGCGGAGAATGTGACAGGGGATGATGTACTCCGGTTGCTGGACTATCCGGCCTACTTTGAACTGTTGAGACGTCCCTTGCCCGACAACAAGGCCGGCATCATTGACGCCTTGGTTGCGGACGATCTGGTCAGACGGTCTGACACGGGAAGGTGGAATATTACCAATCTGGGCGCTATCCTTTTATCCAAAAAATTAAGTGATTTCCGAGTACTTAAACGCAAAGCCGTGCGGGTGATCTCCTACAACGGCAACAGCCGGATAGAAACGATTCGGGAGCAGGAAGGCACGAAGGGTTATGCAAATGGCTTTGAGGGATTGATCGGATTCATCAACAGTCTGATTCCGACAAATGAGATTATCGAACAGGCTTTGAGAAAAACCGTTCCCATGTACCCGGAACTGGCCGTGCGTGAACTGGTGGCAAACGCCTTGCTGCACCAGGATTTCTTTATCACCGGTGCAGGGCCAATGATTGAAATCTTTAATGATCGTATGGAGATACATAACCCCGGCATTCCGTTGGTCAACACGGAACGTTTCCTGGATTCGCCTCCGCGTTCGCGAAATGAGGCTCTGGCATCTTTCATGAGGCGTATCGGGGTTTGTGAGGAACGCGGAAGCGGGATCGACAAGGTCGTTTTCCAAACCGAGTATTATCAGTTGCCTGCCCCCGCATTTGAAGTCAGCGGAGATAATACCGTGGCGGTTCTTTTTGCACACCGCCCCTTAACAAAGATGGATAAAAATGACCGCGTGAGGGCGTGTTATCTCCATGCCTGTTTGCGTTATGTGAATAGAGATTACATGACAAACACGACTTTAAGAGAGAGATTCGGGATTGAACCCGGCAACAAATCAATGGCCTCACGGTATATCCGAGAGGCCATTGAATCGGGGGCCATCAAACTTTATGACGAGGATTCGGCGATCAAATTAAGAAAATATCTGCCTTTCTGGGCCTGAATATTTCGTTGACGGGTCGTTGACTGATGCGGATAAAAGCGGGGTCTGATTTATTAGTAACATCATAATAACAATGCCTTATAACTTGCCCGGGTCGTTGACTGATCGTTGACCGATGCCTCGCTCATGCTTGATCATCGGACTTCCGGCAGGCTCACTAAGATTGAGTAAGGGACTTTTCAGGGACAAAAGGGACATCAAGGATCGAACCATGGCGAAAAACGGAAGTGACGGCAAAAAGACCGTCGAGGCGATCACCCACGAGGAGGCGCGGCGGAAGAACATCCCCACCGTCGAATTTCAGTCGGTGATGCAGAAGGAAGAGGAAAATCCCGTCCGGGTCGCCTACGCCCGCGGTGCGGCGGGCCTGGAAGACGAGAAGGACGCCCGCAACCGCGACCTGGACCCGCAGCTCCTCTGGCGCGGGAAAGACGAGCAGGACTGGTCGGACCTGGTGGTCCAGGCGCCGCCGCTGTACATCCAGGAGAAGGTCCACCCCAAGGTCTTAATCGACGATCTCCTGCGCCAAACCGCGAGCCAAAAACCCCAAACCGGACAGCTCGACTTCTTCGCCGACTTCAACGGCCTGCCGGACGGCAACGCCAAAACCGAATTCTACCGGCACGACGGCCGCTGGCAGAACCGCATGATCCTGGGGGACAGCCTCCAGGTCATGGCATCCCTGGCCGAGCGGGAAGGCCTCCGGGGCAAGGTGCAGTGCATCTACCTCGATCCCCCCTACGGCATCAAGTTCAACTCCAACTTCCAGTGGTCCACAACCAGCCGGGACGTGAAGGACGGCAACACCGGCCACATCGCCCGGGAACCGGAGCAGGTGAAGGCCTTCCGCGACACCTGGCGGGACGGCATCCACTCCTACCTGACCTACCTGCGGGACCGCCTGACCGTGGCCCGGGATCTCCTGACGGACAGCGGCTCCATTTTCGTCCAGATCGGGGATGAAAACGTCCACCGGGTCCGAGCGCTGATGGATGAGGTATTCGGGGAAGTCAACTTCATTCAATCTATTGTAATTAAAAAGAAATCTTCTTCTGTTATTACAGAACCTGTGAATGACTTCATTATTTGGTCATGCAAAAGAAGAGAAGCCCTAAAAATTAGAGAGTTGACACATGAGAAGGATCCATTTTCTGAAAAAAGTCGATTCAACATGCTGGAATTGCCTGGGCTTATCCGCATTGAGATCAAGGAGGCCACCGATGATCAAATCGCAAACCCCTTGAATCGAATGCTTAATGACGATTACCCTATGGTAAGCCAAGATCCTCAAGAGGGTCGTATTGGTGCATATAGGATTAATGGGACTGACAAGCATCCGGGTAGAAATCGTCATTGGACGTTAGACCCAAATTTTGGAATGCGAAGAGTCGAACGGGCAAACCGCCTTCGTCCAACCACGAATACGGTGAGAGGCATCATATATTTAGACGATTTTGGCCAGGAACCATTAAACAATATTTGGGAATTTCATGGAGAACGTGATCCCGTCTATATTGTTCAAACAAACAAGGCGATTGTCCAGCGTTGCCTCCTCATGGCCACCGACCCAGGCGACCTGGTTCTCGATCCCACCTGCGGCTCCGGCACGACCGCCTACGTCGCCGAACAGTGGGGCCGCCGGTGGATCACCATCGACACCTCCCGGGTGGCCCTCGCCCTGGCTCGGGCCCGAAGCATGGGCGCCCGCTATCCTTATTATATCCTGTCCGACTCAACCGAAGGTCAGGTGAAGGAGGCCGAGGTCACCGGCACAGTACCGTCCTCACGCCCCACCCGGGGCGACATCCGCCAGGGCTTCGTTTACGAGCGGGTTCCCCACATCACCCTGAAATCCATCGCCAACAACGCCGAAATCGACGTGATCTGGGAGCAATATCAGGCGGTGCTGGAACCGCTCCGGGAAAAACTGAACGCCGCGTTGTGCCGTCAATCCCCCTCACCCCAACCCTCTCACGCCGGGGGAGAGGGAGAAAGAAAACCCTGGGAAGAATGGGAAATCCCCCGCGAAGCCGAAACGGCGTGGCCGGAGGAAGCGAAAAAACTTCACGCCGCCTGGTGGAAAGAGCGGATCGCCCGGCAGAAAGCCATCGACGCCTCCATTGCCGCCCGGGCTGATTACGAATACCTCTACGACAAACCCTACGAGGACCGGAAAAAGGTCCGCGTGGCCGGTCCGTTCACGGTAGAAAGCCTCCTGCCTCACCGGGTGCTGACGATGGACGAAAACGGCGACCCCGTCGACGGCGTCGCCGACCCGAAGGACGGCTACGGCGGGGAACACGACTTCGTCCGGATGGTCCTGGATCATCTCAAAATCTCCGGCGTCCAGCAGGCCCACAAGGAAGACCGGATCGTCTTCACCTCCCTTGAACCCTGGCCGGGCGCTCTGATCTGCGCCGAAGGGCGTTACCGGGAAAAGAACACCGCCGTTTCCGGCGCGACAGAGGGAGCAGGCAAGAGGGTCTCCTCTCCTCCGGCGGGAGAGGACAAGGGCGAGGGGGAAGGCGTGGAAAAGCGCGCCGCCGTCTTCATCGGCCCCGAATTCGGCACCGTTTCCCGTCCCGATCTGGTGGCCGCCGCCAGGGAAGCAGGGGATGCAAATTTTGACGTCCTCGTCACCTGCGCCTTCAACTACGACGCCCATTCGTCGGAATTCAGCAGGCTGGGGCGCATCCCGGTTCTCAAGGCCCGGATGAACGCCGATCTGCATATGGCCGACGACCTTAAAAACACCGGAAAGGGCAATCTTTTCGTTATCTT
>JAGVTI010000029.1 GCA_019136935.1 Deltaproteobacteria bacterium | reverse complement strand
ACGTAAGCGACCGTGTCGTATATCACACGGAAACGACGGTCTATCCGGATACCCGCACCGTAGCCTACACCCTGGATTCCTACTGGACGGCGGATCTGAAGATCGAACAGCGATTCGGGAAGCATTACGTCCTGTCCGCCTCCGCCACCAACCTGGCCGATGCGGATTACGACACCAGGATGGGAAGCTTTACCGACCAGGCCACCTGGACAACCTCATGGTGCCGCTATCCGGGAGCGGGAAGAACGGTCTTCGCCGGATTGAGTTATGAATTCTGAGAAGGCCCGGCTCCGGCCGGGTACGAAAGGGTAATCGGGATCAGCGGGAGCTCAATCGATGCGGATCGCGGAAGCGGAAGTCACGGAATTTGAAACCACGGCGGGGGGGCATCTCCCCGCCGCTCCGGAAGGGAAAGCGCCCTTATTCCGGATGGCGGCGTTTTCCTTGCTGCTGCATCTCCTGGCCCTGGGATTTCTTCTTCCGGCGGCCGAGAACCCTTTTGCGACGGCGCCAGACAGGCGGGCCATGCCGGTCATCCAGGTAACCCTGTCGCCGCCGGGTGAAAACAGCGCATTCAAAAAAGTTCGCCTGCCCCCGGCTCTCTCAAAAAGAGGGGAGACGGCCGTTCACGGCCGGGAAGGAAAGCCGGGAAAAACGCCGGCAAAAAGAAACACCGCCGTCGCGATGTCGAATAATAACGGGAGATCCAAGGAAAACGGGGAATTCGTCCTCGCCTCTGTTCCCGCCATGACCGCCCTGAACCCGTCGCCGACGGGAAAATCCGCGGCGGCGGGGGACTTCTTTCCGGGCGGGGAGAACCAGGCCGTTGCGGGAGAAAATGCCCTCACGGAAGCCGCTCCGGATTCCATGACGGCGAAACCGCGCTACCTGGATACGCCTCCCCCCGTCTACCCGGCGGAGGCCAGATCCCGGGGGTATGAAGGAACAGCCCTTCTGACCGTCGAGATCCTGGCAGACGGCCGCACCGGTCAGGTCCTCATCAAGAAAAGTTCCGGATACGCCGTCCTCGACCGTTCGGCCCAGAAGGCCGTCCGGTCCTGGCGGTTTGAACCGGCAAGAACGAAGCGCATCCCCCGGGCCATGATCGTGGATATCCCCATCCGGTTCTACCTGGAAGATCAGCGATGACACCCTGCCGGCGTTCTCCCAAAAAACAACGCAGGGCTTTCGGCCGGTTCGCCAGCGGTAGCCGGCCGTTAAACCGGGCTTCATCGCATTCCGAATCAAACGGATTGTCAAAATCCGCTGTTTGATGGTACTAATCAGGGAGATTTCAAAAACGACGGTTTATGAAGATGAGGAACATGGCCGAAAGCGGTATCGGTATGCGGCCTCGATTCGGCTTGCCGCGGCACGGTCCTGCGTTTCCTTGATCCATCAAAGGTGAATCGATGACGTCACGGATATTTTCATGGCCCGTTTTACGGGTCCTTGTTTTCTTCTGCCTGCACGCCTTCTTCTTGCCCCCTTCGGACAGTCGTGCCCTCGACCTCAGCTTTCCCCAAGCCCTCGGCCTGATGAACCGGAACAACGAGGAACTGCTTTCTGCGCAGGAAGAAACGGACAGGAGGCAGGAGGAACGCCTGGCGGCCCATGGTCTTTACTGGCCCAAAATCGAGGCCATGGGGCGCTACACCCGCATCGACGAACCGATTTCCATCGACCTGAACGGGATCCGGGAAACGATCCTCAAACTTCACCCCGCCGTGCCTGCCGCCGCCGTCCCGCCTTTTCTGCTTGACGTTCAGGACAGGTCCTTCTGGCGGGCCCAGATCGCCATGACCTGGCCCGTCTTTACGGGCGGAAAAATCATCTCCGCCAACCGCGCCGCCGCCGCCCGGTTCCATTATGCGCAGGAACAGCAGCGCCAGGCGGTTGACCGCCTGACAAGCGATATCGTGAAAAGATATTTCGGGCTCCAACTGGCCCTGCAGGTCCGGGATGTACGCGGTGATGTGCTTGAAGGAATGAAACGGCATGCCTACGAAGCCGGGCGCCTGGAAGAAGAGGGCCTGATCGCCCGTACGGAACGCCTGCACGCGGACGTCGCTTTGGCCGAAGCCGACCGTGAACTGAAACGCGCCGAAAGGGACGTGGAGATCGCCCGAATCGCCCTGCAGAACATCGTTTCGGTCTGCGATGACCTGACCCCTTCCTCTCCCCTATTCATCACGGATATCCCCGAATCCCTCGCTTATTTCCAGGAAAGGGCTTTAAAAAGCCATCCGGCGATCGGACAAATCGGGGCGCAACTTGAACTGGCGCACCAGAATCTGCAAGCCGAGAAGGCGCGATGGTCGCCGGACATTTACCTGTTCGGCGTCCGTGAGCTTTACCGCGAAGACCTGACACTGCTGGAGCCGGATTGGGCTGCCGGGATCGGCGCCAGCTTTACCCTGTTCGAGGGTTTCTCCGGCCTGCACAACACGCGTGCGGCAAGGCACCTGGAACAGAAAACCGCCTACCTGCAGCAAAAAGTTCAACGGAACATCTTGACGCTCAGCGAAAAAAAGTTCCATGAAATGCTGAAGGCCAGGGAACAATTCGATGCCCTGCAGGCATCCCAGGAGCTGAACGAGGAAAATCTGCGGACCAAGAGGCTGTCCTTCCGGGAAGGGCTGTCCACGTCCCTCGATGTCGTCGATGCCCAGCTGGCCCTCTCGAGGACACGGGTGCAGCGGCTGCAGGCCGCCTACGATTTCGATGCGGCCCTCGCCGAATTCCTGGAAGCCTGCGGCATGAGCAGCCGGTTTGAGGATTACCGCTCCTACGCCGAACAGGAGGTTCGAAGATGAAAACGAAAACGGCTTATCTGATCGCCGGGGGAACCGTCCTCGCTTTCTTGATCGTCATGATCATCGTGGGATGGCTCCTTCTCCACCCGGGCGTGGAATACATCCAGGGGGAAATCGAGGCTACACAGATCGACGTGGCCGCCAAGATATCCGGAAGAATCGACGCCGTCTACGTGGACCGGGGGCAACAAGTCGCCAAGGGCCAATTGCTGGCTTCCCTGGACAGCCCGGAAATCCGCGCCAAATTGAAACAGGCCTCGGCGGCGCAGCGGGCGGCGGGTTCCCAGCGGGAAAAGGCTGATTCCGGCACCAGGGAAGAAGAAATCCGTCAGGCCCGAAACGCCTGGCTTCGCTCACGCTATGCGGCGGAACTGGCGGAAACGACCTACCGGCGGATAGAACGCCTATACCGGGACGGGGTGGTCCCCGCCCAGAGGCGGGACGAGGCCGAAGCCCAGTTCACCATGGCGAAATCGGCGGAGGCGGCGGCGAAGGCGGCCTACGACATGGCCCTCAGGGGAGCGCGCCAGGAAGACAAGGTGACCGCGAAGGAACTCGAGAACCAGGCATCGGCTGTGGTCGACGAAGTCCATTCCTACCTCGACGAGACCCGGCTTCTGGCCCCCGTTGCGGGTGAAGTCGCCGAAAAAGTCGTCGATCCGGGTGAACTGGTGAGTCCCGGATATCCCGTCATCACCCTCGTCGATCTCCGCGATGTGTGGGTCACGTTCAACCTGAGGGAAGACAAGCTCGCCAAGATCCGCATGGGGGATACGATCATCGGGGAAATTCCCGCCCTGGGGAAAAAGCGGATCCGTTTCGTCGTTCATTATATTTCTCCCCTGGGGGATTTCGCGACTTGGCGAGCCACGTCCGCCCAGGGGGATTTCGATCTGAAAACATTCGAAGTCCGGGCCCGGCCGACGGTCCTGATCAAGGGGCTGCGCCCCGGCATGAGCGTTCTCGTCGAAGAAAAATGATTGCGGAGAAATCCGGAGGGGTGTCGGTGTCATGCCAAGGCAAAAGGCGGTAGGTCTGCGTGCCGTTTTCCGGCGCGAGCTGAAACGGATGGGTTCAACGCGTCTTTACCTCTTTCTCATGGTTGTCTTTCCGCTTTTATCCTTTGCCCTGCTCTGGGCGACTTTTCACCAGCAGGTTCCGCGTGATCTGCCGGTCGCCGTCCACGATGCGGATCATTCCGCGCTTTCCCGCCGGATGATCCGCATGCTGGACGCCACATCCACGCTTCGCGTCGCGGCGGCCGTTGCCGACATGGAAACCGGCAAAAAGCATATTCTGGAAAAGAAGGCCTACGCCCTCATCGTTTTTCCCCTGGATTTTGAAAAGGACATCCGGAAGGGCAAGTCGTCCCCCGTCGTGTGCTTTTACAACGCCCAGTATCTCCTTGCGGGGAGCCTGATCACCCGGGAGGTCCGCAATGTCGCCGCCACGGCATCCGTCACGCTGAACGTCGGACTTCGGCTGCAGAAGGGGGAAATGAAACCGGCGGCAGTCACCCATGCCGAAGCCATCCGGGCGGAGTTGCACGGTTTGTTCAATCCTGGCCTGAATTATGTCCACTACCTGGTCAACGCCCTGCTGCCGACCATGCTGCAGATATTTATCATCCTTGTCTCCGTGCAATCCGCGGGCAGCGAATTGAAGGAAGGGACGGCAAGGCAGTGGCTGGAATGTGCCGGCTCGAAAACCTGGAAAGCGGTGGCCGGGAAAATGCTGCCCCAGACGATGGTCTTTTCCCTGATGGGGCTGTTCATGATCTCCCTGCTCTACCGTTTTATGGGGGTTCCCCTGCGCGGGAGCACCGGGATGATCGCCTTGGGCACCCTGCTTTTTGTCCTGTCCTACCAGGCCATCGGCCTGCTTCTGACCGCCTGGCTGGCCAACCTGCGCCTGGCCACCAGCGTGTCCGCTTTCTATACGGGACCGGCCTTCGCGTTCACCGGCATCACCTTTCCCTACATGGCCATGCCCTTGCCCGGTAAGCTCTGGGCGAACATCCTTCCCCTCACCCACTATCTCCGCCTCCTGGTGGAACAGGCCGTCAGGGGAGCGCAGCCCGCCGATTCGCTGCCGGAGTTGGTCATCCTGTCCGTTTTCACGATCATCGCGCTGTCGGCGGCGGGGCCACGTCTGGCCCATGTCATGCGCGACAAACGTTACTGGGGGCGTACATGAGGCGTTTCGCAACCCTTTACCGGCATGAATTACAGGCTGTCATCCAGGACAGGGGCGTCCTTTTGATTTTCATCGGCGCCGTCATCATTTACTCGTTCTTCTATCCCATTCCCTATCTGCCGGAAGTGCTGAAGGAGGTGCCGGTGGTCGCCGTCGATGAGGATCACACGGCCCTCAGCCGGAAGTTGATCCGCATGGCCGATGCGGGCGATCTGGTACGGATTTCCGGCCAGGCCTCAACCGTTGCCGAGGCGGAAAAACGGATCAAGGCGGGAAAGGCGAGCGGGGTCCTCGTGATTCCCCGGGAATTTGAAAGAAAGGTGCTGCGGGGCGAAAACGCGACGGTGGGACTGTTCTGTGACGCGAGTTACTTCCTGGTCTACCGGCAGGCCATGACGGGCCTGCTGGCGGCAACCAAAACCCTTTCCGCAGGAATCGAGATCCGGAAACTTCAGGGGCGCGGCACCATGGCGGCCCACGCAAAGGCAGTCCGAAACCCCGTCCTACTGATCAATCGCCCCCTCTTCAATCCGACCGAGGGTTACGCCAGCTACGTGGTCCCGGCCGTGATGGTCCTGATCCTGCAGCAGACCCTGCTGATCGGCATCGGCATGCTCGGGGGAACCCGGCGGGAAAACAGCAGCGGGGAGAATACGGGAACAGGCGCCTCCGCCCTCATGTCCGTCCTGAGCAAGGCCGCCGTCTATCTGAGCATTTACTTCCTGCACATGATTTATTATTTCTTCGTGGTATTCAGCCTGTACGGTTTCCCGCAGAAGGGCACCCCTTTCACCATCCTGTCTTTCATGCTCCCCTTCCTGGTTTCGGTGACTCTCCTCGGAATCTTCATAAACGGCTTCTTCCGGCGCCGGGAAACCTCCATCCAGGTGCTTCTGTTCACCTCCCTTCCCGCAATATTTCTTGCCGGCTTCGCCTGGCCCGTCGAGGCCATTCCCTCCTGGCTGCGGATCCTTTCTTTTCTGCTGCCCACGACGGCCGGGATCGAGGGTTTCCTGCGAGTCAGTGAAATGGGGGCTTCTTTGAGAAATGTGTCGTTCGAGTGGGGTGTCCTCTGGGGGCTCTGCATCCTGTACGGCTTCATGGCCTGGGGCGCCGTCTCCCTGAAGCAGAAGACGGCGGCAGAATGACGTCACCGCACCGTCCCAGAAAAGTCGGTGTCGCACCCAATCGCAACGACACCGTCCAAGGTCGGAGAATGCTCGAGTCGCCATCCTGAGTGAACGCCGGCATTCGAGCCGTCACTCTGAAGGAAGCGGAGAATCTTTTCGAAAAGATTCTCCATCGGCGCCTATCCGTCCACGGAAACGCTTCGGATGACCGCCTCGGTCGCGTTCTTCAGTCGCGTGGCAACGGTACTGAAAATCTGACGGAAATCGGCGGGCAGCTTATTGAACTCGTTATCATAGTAATCCCGGTCGATAATCCCCACCGTCGTTTCGCCGACGGCCGTCGCCGTGGCCGTCCGGGGCATCTTGGCGATAAAGGCCATTTCCCCGAATATTTCACCGCGGGTCAGCACTTCGACAACCACCCTCCGGCCCTTCAGGTTCTTCGAGATTTCGACGGAACCCTCTTCGATCAAGTAGATCCAGTCGCCGTGCGTCCCTTCCTGGAAAATGACCTGACCGTCCTGGAATGTTTCGTATGATGCAACCTGGAACATGGGATCCTCCTTATGTTACGTCAAAAACGGCCGATCGGAGCCGAACTTTCAAACCTTGCCCGCCGTCACCAGCCTGGCGAAATGTTCATATGACCGGTCATAAGACCGTTCCGCCCGATCCGGAAAAAAACAGGCCGGCAGTTCCCTGTTGCGACGGTGATAGGTCAGGCAATCGCAGCAGCGTCCTTTTCTCGAACAGGGTTCATAGGAACAGTTACAGGATTTCAGATTCTTTTCTTTTTGACAATCCATAAAAGACGATCTCCCGGTGTATGGAGAGCGCTCTTCCTGTGAAATGAGTCACTCTTGACGGGGCGTGGCAATGGAAGGCGCCTCCAGATCCTTGACCTCGGGGAACAATATCCCCAGAACACCACCCTGTAATACGATCACGGACTGCCCCTCCCCGGCCATCGCGTAATAACCCCCTTCGTTCGCGGGCAGGCCGACCAGGAGCATTTGCGTGGACCGGTCCTTGAAACGGACCGCCAGCCGAAGCTGGGGGGAAACGAGCCCCGCTTCTTCCGGCTTCATCTCCTCGGCAAAATCGGCGGCCTCCAGATCGTTCAAAACCGTCAGGATCTGCTCGACCCGTGCACCATCGGCCTTCTTGGACAGGGGTTTGACGATGAACCAGCCGCCCTTCGTATCCCGGTTCAGAACGATCGTTTCCGCATCGATTTGCAGTGTCATCTGGACGACGTCTTCGGCCTTCACGGGAAAAACTTTCCGGTCCCGCCACCATTTCGCGGGCTTGTCGAGATGATCCCGCAGCGTCCCGGGCTGCAGAATCACTTCTTTTGAATCCGCCCGCCTGATATAGGCGCTAAGACCGTCCGGACCCTTTTTCCCGACAAAAAAATCCGCCATTTTGCGATCTTCGGAATCGTAAAGCACCACCTGCGTCCCCTGACCCGCCCGGACACCGAAGATGGCTTGTTTTTCTTCGTTTTCGGACGCGATGTTATCGCGTTTCAGTTCCCGGACGGCCTGGAGAAAAGCGCTGACCTGGTTCCGGTCGGCAGGATACGAACCCGCCGGGGTGATCAGGAACCAGCTGCCGTCCCGATTTTCGAAGGCAAGCCGACCGGAACCGACCTGGATTTTGTCCGCTTTCCAGGGCTCGAAATCCGGAAATACGAGCAGATCGCCGTCAGACTGGCGACGGTTCCCCTCAAAAGGCCGCTCAATGAAGAAGACGATCCCCCCCGCAAGCAGAAGGACGATGATCAGGATCAGATTCCGCCTCGCCTTCATTCCGTCTTCCCCTTGCGGTAGATTCTTCTGCGCCTCTGCCTGAGATAAAACCGGACCGCCCCGGCCAGGATCACCACCAGGGGCACCCCGATCATGTTCCCATACTTGACGAGCCTCTTCTGCCTGTCCGTCAGGATCGGCAGGGGCCTGCTCAGCATCTTCTTGGAGCGGATCCCGATCAGGTCATCCCCCCAGGTGAACCAGTCGACGGCGTTCAGGAAGAAATCGGCATTCCCCGGGGCGGAAATAAACGCGTCGGACAGGAAGCGGGCATTTCCCATAACCAGAATCTTCGTATCCTTTTGACTCCGGGCGAGTCGACCATCCCCCTGCGCTGCCGGGAACCCGCCCGAAGCATCCCCGCCGGACGGCAAACGATAAAAACTGTCGAATCTCCCTTCCAGCAGCACCGCCAGGGGGTAGGATTTGATCTCCCCCTGCGGAGGATTGAATTCCTGGGCGGGACTGATGTTGTACATTCCCCGCTGAAGCCAGCCATGGGGCGAAGACCTGGCCAGAATCGTGGATTTGACCGCGGGGCGGTTTGTGACATCCAGGGCGGCCGCCCATGGAAGACTGAGGGCGTCGAGGCGATTGACGATCGGGTTGTCCGTCGCGAAACCCTCCTTCACCACTTTCGGATAGAAGGCATAGGGAACGCGGAGAATCGTATAGCCCGTCCGGAAATTGATGGCCAGGTTGAAACGGTCGAGAACCAGATCCTGGGTCAGTTTCACGCCGTAGGAGGCGATGAGATCCTCCAGGTTGCAATCCCGGCGGGAAGCGGTCATGGTGCCCCCGTCGATATTGACCCGGTCGATCAGGAAGAAAACCTTCCCTCCCTGCATGACATACCGGTCGATGGCGAACTTCATCCGTTCGGTCACCGGCTCCGGAGAAACCACGATCAGCAGGTCCGTTCCTTCGGGGACGGATCCGGCCACAGCCGGGTCGAGACGGCTCAGATCGTACAGGGGTTCCAGGATTTCCCGGACCGTTCCGAAATTTTCGTTCAGATCGTATTCCCCCCCGCCTGTCAGAAAAACAACGCGTTTCTTCTGGTTTCGCAGCAGTCTCAAAATCGCGCTGGAGACATCGTATTCGAGATTCTTCGCCTCCTTGACGAAGGGCAGGATTTCCTGGCGGTCCTCGTAGGAGAGGACGATTCCCATAAAAACATTGGTGATCTGAGCCTGGTCCTTTTGATAGACGTTCATCTGGACCTGCGGCACGCCCATGAGTTCAACCCGCTTCTGAAGGAGAGGGTCCTCCGCGGGATCGGAAAAGATCACCCGGATCTTCCCCTTGCCGCTCACCCGGTATTCTTCCAGAAGGTCCGAGATCTGCTGTCTCAATACGCCCAGCTCCGGCGGAGCCTTCTTCGAGAAAAAACACTGGATGGTCACCGGGTCTTCCAGCCTGGATACGATGCGCCGGCTCGACTCGGACAGGGTGTAAATCCGGTTTTCCGTCAGGTCGAACCGCAGGAAATGGCGATAGGACAGGAAATTGATCAGGACGAGAAACCCCAGGACCACCAGGATCAGGGTCGCATCACCGAATAGAAAGCGAATCTGTTGCCGCCAGTTTCTCATGGATCGTTACCTGCGCTTCGTTACGAAAAGGACGTTCAGAAAGAGAAAAAAACCCGTCACGGAAAGATAGTAGACAATATCGCGGGAATCGATAATCCCCCGTTGAATACTTACAAAGTGCTTACCCAATCCTAAAAAAGAAAAAAACGGAACCCAGAAATCCGGCAAATTGACCAGAATGACATCCTCCCCCAGGATAAACAGGGCGAAGGACAGCAGGATCGTCAGGATAAAGGCGACGATCTGGTTTTTCGTGAAATTGGACAGGAAAAGGCCGATGGACAGATAGGCCGCACCCAGCAGGCAGGTTCCCAGGTAACCGCCGATCACCGGTCCCCAATCCAGTTTGCCGAGGAAGCTCAAGGTCAGGGGCAGGGAAAAGCTGAAGAAAACCGAGACAAAGACAAAAAGGAAACCGGCCAGGAATTTTCCCAGGACCAGTTCGTATTCTTTGACCGGCAGGGTCAGGAGAACCTCCACGGTCCCCATTTTCTTCTCTTCGGCCCACAGGCGCATCGTAACGGCTGGAATAAAGATGAGGAAAACCCAGGGTAGGAAGAAGAAATACTCCCGCATCTGGATCTGGTTGCCCACGAAAAAGCCGCGGAAAAAAAACCAGAAGGTAACGGACAGGAAAGCCACGGTAAAGACGTAGGCCACGGGAGAATCGAAATAGGCATTGAATTCCCGCCGGCACAGAGCAAGGGCGCCTTTCATACGACCGCCTCCTCGATGGTGAGGTGCTGGAATATTTCTTCCAGGGAGAGGGATTCCCGGTAAAGCTCCGAAAGCACCCATTGATTCTCGACGGCCATCATGAAAACGGCATCCCGGATATCTACCGATCCGTCGGTGATGACCCGGAACCGGGTTTTCCCGGAACCCTCGTCCCCTTTGATTTCGATTTTCTTGATGTCCCCCCTGCTCTTCAATTTCTCCGTAATGGCATCGACGGGCCCCTTCAGGACAAACGTCACGGCATTCCCTCCGCGGGCCCGGACGGACATCTCCTCGGGTGTTCCGCTGCCGGCCAGCTTCCCGCTATTCAGGATAATGACTCGGCTGCAGGTTGCGGCCACTTCGGGAAGGATATGGGAACTCAGGATGATCGTTTTGTCCGCCCCGAATCGCTGGATCAGGGACCGGATTTCGACGATCTGGTTGGGATCGAGACCGACCGTCGGTTCATCCAGGATGAGAATTTCCGGATCGTGGACGATGGCCTGGGCCAGGCCGACCCGCTGGCAGTAGCCCTTGGACAGTTCCCCGATATTTTTATGGGCCATTTTCTCCAGGCCCGTCAATTCAATAACCCGGTCGATCCGGTTCCGCCGTCCCGTCTTCGGCAGCCCCCTCATGGCGGCGATAAAGAGCAGGTATTCCATGACGCCCATATCCGGATAAAGGGGATTGTTTTCCGGCAGGTAGCCGATGAGGCGCCGGATTTCAAGCGAATGATCCCGAAGATCCAGCCCCGCGACGGTGACTTTCCCGGAATCGGCGGCCAGGTAACCCGTCAGGATCCGCATGGTTGTCGTCTTGCCTGCTCCGTTCGGCCCCAGGAGACCGAGAATTTCTCCCTTCTCGACCTGAAAGGAAAGGCGATCCACCGCAACCGTCTCCGCGTACCGCTTGGTTATTTCCTCCACATCAATCATCGTTCGCTCGCGCTCACCTTGTGCTGAAACCGGCTATCACTTTTCAACGATCTTTTCCTTAATATAGGCAAAATTGTTGTTTTAGTAACATGTTCCTTCCCTATTTACAATGGACTTTCTCATTTTTTCACCGTATCGCGCATCCGGAAGAGTACTTTCTGTTGACGAAGAAATTTATTTTTAGGACAATGGTCGCCAAATACTGATCGGCAACCAGAAAGGAGGACTTTTTACCATGGCAGAAGAAAAGGTTATCAAGGTGCTCGCCGCCATCGACGGATCCCCCATGTCGGAGACGGTTCTCAAGCACTGCGGCCGCTACGCCCAAGTATCGGGGTGCGATTTAACCCTGATCCACGTCCTGGAGGACGTTATTCCCTTCAAGACGCTTCCCGATACGCCCCTTTACCGGGAACGGAAACAGGAAGGTTACAAAATCCTCGATGCGGCCCAAAAGACCCTGAAGGATCACGGTGTGGACTGCAAAACGATTCTGGCCGCCGGTCCCGTTGCCGAGGAAATCGTCAGGATCGCCGAAGAAAACGACATGGACTATATTTTTATGGGCCACCGGGGGCACCGGGGATTGAAACGGATGCTGCTGGGAAGCGTCGCCGACGATGTCAGCAAGTACGCCCACTGTGCTGTCACGATTATCCGTTAGCGATCAAAAACAGGAAGGCCCCCTCCGGTCCACAACCGCAGGGGGCCTTTTCCCCCTTATTATCGGGCTTCACTCGATCGTCCAGGTCGTTCCCGTCGGACCGTCCTTCAGTGTAACCCCCTTCGCTGCCAGGTCGACCCGGATTTCGTCGGCTTTCCCCCACTCTTTCCGTACTCTCGCCTCGCTCCGATCGTTGAGGAGCCGCTCGATCTCGGCGATATCGAGTCCTTTTTTCAAGGCTTCCCGTTCCCGATCCCTGCGGAAATACTCGTCCGGATCATCCCGGAAAAGCCCCAGGACATCCCCCATCTCGTCCAGGATGCTGCCGATCATGCGGACGACGGCGATTTTTTCAGGAGAGGGGGCTTTCTTTCCAGTCATCTCCAGATAATTATTCGCCTGCCTGACCAGGTCGAAGAGGTAGCCGATCGCCCGGGCCGTGTTGAAATCGTCCTCCATTGCCTCCACAAACCGGCTCTTGATCGATTCCAAACTTTCGGCCATCCCGGCAGCCTGCTTGCTGAACGCTTCAACCGGAGCAGGAGGCGTTTCGCCTGCCGCCGCCAGATTGTCTTTCAGCGATTTCAACAGGGCGTAAAACCGCTCAAGCCCCAGCCGGGCCTCATGGATCGACTGTTCCGAAAAATCCAGAGGACTGCGGTAGTGGCTCTGGAGAATAAAAAGTCTCAGCACCTCCGGATGGTATCTTTTGAGCATCTCCCGGATGGTCGAAAAATTCCCCAGGGACTTGGACATCTTTTCATGATCGACCCGGACGAAACCGTTGTGAAGCCAGTAGCGGGCAAAGGTTTTTCCCGTCGCCCCCTCGGACTGGGCTATTTCGTTTTCGTGGTGCGGAAAGACCAGGTCTTCACCTCCGCCGTGGATATCGAAGGTTTCCCCCAGGTACTTCTGACTCATGACGGAGCATTCGATGTGCCATCCCGGGCGCCCTTTCCCCCAGGGGCTTTCCCACCAGGGTTCGTCCGCCTTACTCGCCTTCCAGAGGGCGAAATCCAGGGGATTGCGCTTCTTTTCATTGACATCGATACGGGCTCCCGCCATCATTTCATCGAGGCTGCGGCCGGACAGTTTCCCGTAGCCAGGAAAGCTCTCGACGGAAAAATACACATCCCCGTCGGAAACATAGGCCAGGCCCTTCTGCTGGAGGGTTTCAATGAGCCGGATCATGCCGTCGATATGATCCGTCGCACGGGGGGCGACGGTCGGCCTTTGCACGCCTATGGCATCCATGTCCTCGTCGTGCTCGCGGATGTACTGATCGGCAATATCTCCAATGGTGCGCCCCAGGGTGTTGGCCTTGTTGATGATCTTGTCGTCCACGTCGGTGAAATTTTTGACGAAGGTCACATCGTAGCCCCGGTATTTGAAAAAACGGGCCATCACGTCAAAAACAACGGCGGACCGGGCATGGCCGACATGGCAGGTATCGTAGGCCGTAATCCCGCATACGTAGATACCCACCTTACCCGTCGCAATGGGTTCGAACTGTTCTTTTCGTCTCGTCTGTGTGTTGTATACCTTTAACGCCATATTTCCTCCTTGCCTTCCCCCGGTGCCACTCATAAAAAAACGGATGAAGATTCAAGGGGGGAGGGATCGAAACCGGAACGATTCAGGGAAACAGGGGAACCATTCCCAAACCCGCGTCTTCCGGCAGACCGCAGATCAGATTCATATTCTGGATGGCCTGGCCGGCTGCACCCTTGACCAGGTTGTCGATAACCGATACGATGATGGCCCTTTGGGTCCGCACATCGATGGAAAGGCCGATATCGCAGTAATTCGTTCCTCTTATGGAAAGCAGATTCGGCGACATGCCCTTCGGGTAGACCCGGACAAAGGCCTCGTTCCGGTAGAACTTTCCATAGACGTCCAAAAGATCGTCGATCTTCAGGGACCGGGTCATATTCACATAAATCGTGCTCAAAATCCCCCGGCTGACGGGCAGCAGATGAGGCGTAAAGGAAATGGTGATCCGTTCTCCCGCAAGCCCGCTCAAAGCCTGCTCCATCTCCGGGATGTGACGGTGCTGGCCGCCGACCTTATAGGCTTTGAACCCCTCGTCCACTTCGCAGAAGAGGGACCCCATCTGAGGTTCCCGTCCCGCCCCGCTCGTACCCGACTTCGAATCGATCACGATGGAAGAACGGTCGAGCCAGTCCGATCCCACGATAGGCGCCAGGCCGAGAATCACGCTCGTCGGATAGCAGCCGGGATTGGCGATGAACCGGGCTTCCCTGATCCGCTCCCGCCACAGCTCCGGAATCCCGTAAACCGCCGCGGGGATCACCTCGGGAGATGCATGCCTGCCATACCACTGTTCATAGGTCCCCAGATCGGACAGCCGGTAGTCGGCGCTGAGATCGATCACCTTCCGCCCGGCCTTGTAGAAAACCGGGGCGATTTCCATGGAAGTTCCATGGGGCAAGGCCAGGAAAACGACATCGGCGGATTGCGCGACGTCTTCCGCCGGCGCATCCAGAAATCTGAGGTCCGTAAGACCGATAAGGGAAGGATGGGCCTCGAAAACAGCCTTCCCAGCAAACCGCCGGGACGTAGCAAAGACAACCTCCGCCATGGGATGACGGAGGAGCAACCGGAGCAGTTCCTGTCCCGTATAGCCGCTTGCCCCGTATATACCTACCTTGATCATGAGTTCCCCCAAAAAAAAGGGAGGCCATAGCCTCCCTTTCGGATTAACGTTTCGAAAACTGGAAGCGTTTCCTCGCTCCGGGCTGGCCGTATTTCTTTCTTTCCTTGATCCGCGAATCTCTCGACAGAAAACCGGCCTTTTTCAGCAACGATCTCATCTCCGGATCGTACTCCACCAGCGCCTTGGAAATGCCGTGCTTCACCGCCCCCGCCTGGCCGGCCATGCCGCCGCCCCGGACGTTGACGTAGAGATCAAACTGACCGTGCTTTCCCACGATATCCAACGGCTGCTGAATGAGCATCTTCAGGCTGGCCCGCGTAAAGTAATCGTCAAAAGTGCGCTTGTTGACCGTGATCACCCCGGCGCCTTCTTTCAAATAAATTCTGGCTATGGCCGTTTTTCTTTTACCCGTCGCATAAAAGCGCTTTTCCATCATGCATGTCTCCACAAAAAAATTATTGATCGACCGATAAACGATTATGAACTGAAAGAGATGACCTTGGGACACTGGGCCGCATGGTCGTGCTCGCCTCCGGCGTAAATCTTCAGCTTTTTCAGCATGGCCCGGCCCAGGGTGTTCTTGGGGAGCATTCCCCTGACGGCCTTGCGCAGCACCTCTTCGGGCTTTTCCTGCAGCAGTTTCCCCGCGGAAATGGACTTGATCCCCCCGGGATAACCCGTGTGATGATAATAAATCTTATCCTTAAGTTTGTTCCCCGTCAGCACAACCTTGCCGGCATTGACGACAATGATGAAGTCCCCCGTATCCACATGCGGCGTATAGATGGGCTTGTGCTTTCCCCTCAACCGAGCGGCGATCTCCGTTGCCAGCCTGCCCAAAACCTGGCCCTCCGCATCGACGAGAAACCAATCCCGCTGGATTTCTTCCTTTTTTGCATGAAATGTAGTCATAACATCACCAACCTCTAAAAATTGAAAGATGGAAACTACGCAATTTCAAGCCATTTGTCAAGGGAAACATTCAGGTCGAAGAAGATTTTCGGCCGAAGGGGTATTTTCGGCAGCAGTGTCGGCGACAAAGAATCCTCGACCGGATCGACTCTCCGCATCGTTTATCAGAGCAACCGCGGCAAAGAACTCAGGATGCCATTCGGAGTGCTTCTTGACTTTCTGCGGGTTCATTATTTTCAGCGTTGAAGCAGGCCGCAAACTCCTCACGGATCCGGATATCCGGGATTTCACGCCGCCCCGCATAAACGGCGCTGTTTCTTCGAAGAAAAATTTCATTCCTCGCATCGGCTTCGGGCATACCCCGCGACATCCAATAAGCCACCGCCATGGCTCCGGTTCTCTTGTCGCCGCTTAGGCAGTGGACGATGATTTTACGGCGGTCTTTTTCCTGTTGGAGAATACTCAGGAATTGCCGGATCTGGTTTGCCGTGGGAAAACGTCCTTCGGGAACCGGAATATTATAACGAAGGTACCCCATCCCGATCACATGACTCCGGTTATAAAACGGTGCCTGCTCTCTTTCATCAATCAGGGAAATAATGATCCGGAACCCTTCCGTGTAGAGTTGCCGAAGCAGTTGATCCGTGGGGCAACTCCCCGCCAGAATAGCCGGCTCTTGTATCCACCATGCGAACATGTTCGTTTTAAACCTCCTGCCTTTAATTGATTGTTGCTTACCCGTCCGGCAGCCGTTCCGGCCGGAACCGTCCTCACCCGCGCCGGTGGAACCGTTTCCCCCCTGCCGCCGCTTTTCCCGGAAATGAACCTCGCCAGGGTCTCCATGCCCTCCGGCAAACACCCGATTTCGGGAGCGAGCAACAAGACGGCCGTTCTATCCGTCACAGTATGCATCCTTTCGATTGGAAAAAAATGATGACCGGGTTTGAAGATCCTTGGGGGGAAACCGTTCCTGTTCCCGCAAGAGAATCTTCTTCACAGAGGCGGCGATCACGTAGGCGGCAGTCTCCTGTCCCGAGGCCCACGGCTTTCCATCCGGATCTCATTTCGGCGGTCTCGCAAAAAATCCTTTTCGCCATTCCGCGGCACACCCGCAAAGATTTTTTGCAACACCGCATCCTTTCCGGCGGTTCAGCCTTGAATGCAGCGCTGGATTCACCATGACAAATCGAGTATTTTTCGACTTTTCACAGCTTCGTCAATTCTGTCTCGCCATCAGAGAAGTCATCGCCGTATTTTGTGTTTCATTAAAAAAACTCTTCCCTTGGGCCGTTTTTCCCATCGAAGGATGGATATCGGCCGTAATC
>JAGVTI010000298.1 GCA_019136935.1 Deltaproteobacteria bacterium | reverse complement strand
CATCCCGGTTTATATCGGGTATGACCGGGTCATTGAAGAGAAATCTTATATCCAGGAACTGGAGGGCATGCCGAAAAGGGGGGAAAGAACGTCCGACGTGATCAAAAACAGGAAGGTCATCCGGAAACGCTACGGTCAGGTTTACGTCAACATCGGGGAACCGATCATTTTCAAGGACTACATGGAAAAACGGGGCCTGGTCCTGGATGCCATGGAGGACCGGGAACGCCAGGCCCTGTACCGGAAGATCAGCTATGAAATCGCCCTGTCCATCAACCGGGTTTCCGTCGTGACGCCCAGCGCGCTTGTCGCCGCCGCCTTTTTGACACAGGACCGCAGGGAGATCCGGCACGATCGATGGAAAGCCGTCCTGGACACGTTTCGAACGTACCTGGCCAGCCGCCGGGTGCCTTTCGCCGCCACGTTTCAGGAGGCGGATAAGGCCGTCTCCGGCGCGCTCGATATCTTTCTCCGCGAACAGATGATTACGGTGGATGATGCCGGAAGAGCGCCGTCCGGGCAGGGGGAGACGATCTACACCCTGCCGGGGGAAAAGAGGCTCCTCATCGATTACTACAAGAACATGATCATCCACTATTTTCTTCCCCTGAGCTTCCTCAGCCTGTCCGTGCTTTCCCGGAAAGAAGATTCCCTGCCGCTGGGTGTCATCCTGGAAGATTACGTTTTCCTGAAGAAACTCTTCCGCCACGAATTTATTTTCGATGAAGAGAAGAACGATGAAGATGAAATCAGGGAAGAGCTGGTTTACCTTGCCGATCGGGGGCACATCGATTTTGAAGATGGAAAGGCGCCGCAGACGGTGACCGTGCGGGGAAACGGAGAGGAGGCCCTGGACGCCTTCGCGGGCCTCATGCGGAGCTACCTCGAATCCTACTGGCTGGTGACGCGAAGCGTTTCATTGGCGGGAAAGGAGGAAAGGGAAGAAAAGGAATGGATGAAGGAAATCCGGCGTCTCGGCCTGCAGTTCCATAAAGACGGCGAACTCCGGCGATATGAATCCCTCTCCCAGCAGAATTTCCAGGGGGCGATACGTTTTCTTGCGGATACGGGCCTCGTTTCCCTGACGGAAAAGGAGGCCCGTAAATTTTACCGGCTATCCGGTGCGCCGGCGTCTCTGGATGAGATCCGCCGGCGCATATTCCGCTTTCTGCACTGAGTAAACCGGTTCTTAACGCTTCGCCATGAGCTTCATGGATTCTTCGGGCAGCAGAAAGGCGCCCTTCCGCGGTAAACGGCATATTCCCCCAGTTCCTCTTCGATTCTCAGGAGCCGGTTGTACTTCGCCAGGCGTTCGCTTCTCGAAAGCGATCCCGTTTTGATCTGGCCGCAGTTGGCGCCCACCGCCACGTCGGCCATGAAGGTGTCTTCCGTTTCGCCGGACCGGTGGGAAATGATGGTGGTGTAGCCCGCCTCTTTCGCAGTCTGGATCGTCTCCAGGGTTTCCGTCAAGGTCCCGATCTGGTTCAGCTTGATCAGGATGGAGTTGGCCACGCCGGTGGAGATGCCCCTTTCCAGCCTGAGCTTGTTCGTGACGAACAGGTCGTCTCCCACCAGTTGGATCTTGGACCCGAGGGATTCCGTCATGATTTTCCATCCGTCCCAGTCATCTTCGGCCAGGCCGTCTTCGATGGAAATGATCGGGTAGTTGAGAACCAGATTCTCGTAGAAGGCCACCAGCTCCTTGGCGGATTTCTTCGGTTTCTTTTCCGCCGCAAGGACGTATTTCCCCCCCTTGTAGAAAGAACTGGCGGCGGCGTCCAATGCGATGCAGATATCTTCACCCAGGGTATAACCGGCTTTCTGAATGGCCGTGCAGATGAGGTCAAGGGCTTCTCCGTGCGATTTGAGGGTGGGCGCGAAGCCTCCCTCGTCGCCGTCGGCCGTGTTGTATCCCTTGTTTTTGAGGACCGCCTTCAGGTTGTGGAAGGTCTCGGCGATCATCCGCAGGCCTTCCCTGAAACTCCTGGCCCCGACGGGCATGATCATGAATTCCTGGATATCGACGTTGTTGTCGGCATGCTGGCCCCCGTTTAAGATGTTCGCCATGGGGACGGGAAGGTCCTTGGCGATGACACCGCCCAGGTAACGGTAAAGGGGGATATCCAGCACCGAGGCGGCCGCGCAGGCGCAGGCCAGGGATACGCCCAGGATCGCATTGGCGCCGAGAGAACTTTTGTTTTCCGTTCCGTCGAGGGCGATCATCATGTAGTCGATTGCCCGCTGCTTCGTACAGCACATGCCGGTGATTTTCGGCCCGATCACATGGGTGACGTTATGAACGGCTTTCTGGACACCCCGGCCCAGGTAGCGTTTGGGATCGCCGTCCCTCAATTCCAGCATCTCATGCTCGCCCGTGGATGCACCCGACGGGACAGCGGCTCTTCCGATGACGCCCGACGACAGGGTGACCTCGGCTTCGACGGTTGGGTTCCCTCGGGAATCGATGATTTCTCTTGCGTGTACATGGGTGATTTCGGTCATGATTGCCTCCACGGTGATTTATTTGTGTCGAATCTACAACAGACCGGAAGAAAAATTCAAGGAAATATGGGTTTGTCGATAGAAATAACGCCTATTTGTAAAGAAAGGGCTGACGTTTTTGAAGAAACCGTCCTTCCCCGGAAGATTATCCGAGGCAATTCGTTGTTGGAAAGGGGCTTGCCATAACGGCCGTTCTCGGATAGGATAGCCACCTTGCGACGGAACGAATGGAAAAACCGGTTAAAACGAAACTATATCTGCACCTGAAAAAATGGCTGGAGAAGGCCGTCATCGATTACGGCATGATCGGGGAGGGCGATCGCGTCCTCGTCGGGGTTTCCGGCGGGGCGGACAGCATGGTTCTCCTGGATCTGCTCAATACGTCCATGATCTTTGTGCCGTCCTTTTCGCTGGTCGCGGTGAATATCGATATGGGATTCGACCCGGCTTACCGGTGTTACGAGGCGCTGCAGGCGCATTTCCAGGAGGGCGGGTACGATCACGTTATGGAAAAAACCGATATCGGTCCCCTGGCTCACAGCGATTATAACAGGAAAAACCCCTGCTTCCTCTGTTCGCGGCTCCGGAGGAAACGGATTTTCGAAATCGCCGCGGAAAAGGGCTGCAACAAGGTCGCCCTGGCGCATCACCGGGACGATATCATCGAGACGCTCCTGATCAACATGTTCTACGGCCGCGAGATCAGCACGATGGTGCCGAACCAGTCGATCTTCGGGGGAAAGATGCATATTATCCGTCCGTTGAGCTATCTCCGTGAAGGCCTGGTGAAAAAATACGCCGCGGAGAGGGGTTTGCCCGTATTCAGGAATCCCTGCCCGTCGAGTGACGTATCGAAGCGGATTTACGTGAAAAAACTGCTGAACGAGATGGAAAAGGACAACCGGAAGGTCCGGGACAACCTTTTCCGGGCGATGGGGCATGTCAAAGTGGATTATCTGCCCAAGAAATACGTTTGAGCGGCAGGTTCGGCGGAGCCGCAAAAAGCCGAAGAACACGCCGGATGTCGTGCTGAGCCCTTCGCTGCGATCGAGGATAAACTCCCGGGAAGGATCATCCGATGTGACGAGGGATTCTTCGCCGCCGGCACACACTGGAATGACGAAAGAAGGCTTTCCACGGGGCCGCCGGAATTCGGAAACCCCACAGGAAAACGGGATATGACCAAGAAAGATTCATCCATCAAGATCGTCTGCCAGAACAAGATGGCGCGGATCAACTATGACATCTCGGATACCTTCGAGGCGGGAATCGTCCTGGTGGGAACCGAGGTGAAGTCCCTCCGCGACGGTCGGGCCAACCTGAAGGACAGTTACGCCCAGGTCCGGGACGGGGAAGTGTACCTCCATGACCTCCATATCAGTCCCTATACGTTCGGCAACCGTTACAATCACGATCCCCTCCGGACACGAAAACTCCTGCTGCATAAAAGAGAGATCAAGCGCCTCTACGGCCGGGCGAAGGAGAAAGGTTTTTCCCTCATCCCGACCAAGATGTACTTCAAAAACGGAAAAATCAAGGTGGAGATCGGCCTCGGCCGCGGAAAGAAACTCTACGACAAGCGGGAGGATCTGAAGAGGCGTGAGGATCAGCGTGACATGGAACGGCATTTCCGCCGGCGGGATTAAACGGCTGCACCGCATTCAACGTGTTGGCCGTTCCGGTCTTTTTGACTTTTCGTCCCATTCCGTGATTTCGTCGCACTCCGTGATTTCGTCCCACTTATCCTGTCATTTCGTCCCACTTTTTCTGTCATTTCGACCGCAGGGAGAAATCCTCAAGTCGACTCATTTCAATTGGATCGGAATTTTCATTTTTCGCATTCGCTTGAAATGACACGGACACTTCCTTCGGAATAACCTCTGGGCATGCGTACGTTACGAAAGTCCTGCCGGCCGCCGACCCACCCAAGCTCCGCGACGGGCAAGGTTATATTCGGCAAAAACAGTTGAGAAACCTCGTTGATTCAGATAGATATGTATTGTCAAGGCACATATCAAAACCAAACCAACGAGGTT
>JAGVTI010000324.1 GCA_019136935.1 Deltaproteobacteria bacterium | reverse complement strand
AAACAAGAGCCTTGCCGCTGAGAGAGGGGCGATGCCTGCGGCGATCCTGCCCTGTTTCTGCTCGGCGGCCAGGTAGGCGGCGAGAATCTCGATCGGGCGACGGGGGCCGAGATTGCGTTCCAGGATGATTTCCCGGGTACGATTACGCAACTGGTGATCGGAGAAGACGCCGCAGACAATGGGCGTGATCTGGTACTGGGCGTCATAGGCGCGTTCCAGGACCCGGGTGAGGTTTTCGGCAACCGTATGCTGCCCGACCATGAAGGGAAGATTTTCCAGAATTTCGTGCAGGTTCCTTAGGCGATGAAAGACCACCTCGAGGATCAGTTCTGCCTTGTCCTTGAAGTAGTGATAAAGCAGTCCTTCGGAGACACCCGCCTGGCGGGCGATTTCTCTCGTGGTTGCCCGGGTCAGCCCGGTTTTCTGAAGCAGCTTGTCCGCAGCTTCGATGAGATGCTTCTGCGTTTCGTTCATCCACTTCTCTTTTGCTTGTCAGATCTGAATCGATATTCGGAGCAAGGAGACACCGGACGGGCTTGTCACGCCCCGTCGTTTTGAACAATTGCTCAATTCGGTTAATCAAATGCTCAATAAATGTCAAGAAAAATGTTTTCGCCTCGTCCGGGGCAGCCGTTCAGGAGGGAATCGGCTGGAGATACCCCGGTTTTCCGGGCCCATCAGCCTTTAATCACTTGACTTTCCGTCTTTTAAAAGCATAATTCCGACATCTGCTTCCTTGCCTGGAAGGGATGCCTCGGGCAGGAACGTAGCCCTTTACACCCGGAAGAAACAAGGATTCCCAATGACCGTCGTGGACCACGCATTTACGGGAGGGCTGCTGGGCTTTGCCCTGCACCCCCTGATGAGAAAATATATTTCCAAACCGAAAGCGGTTCTGCTGGTCATGCTGGCGGCGCTGCTTCCCGATCTCGATTACATCACGCGTCTTTTCGGCACGGGCTACTACTATAACGCCGTCAACAACCTTTACGTTTCCCACCGGGGTTTCGCCCATTCCGTCGGGGGCATTCTCTTTTTTGCCGCCATCGGCCTTCTTTTCTACTTCCTGTTTTTCTGGAGTTGGGGAAAAAGAAAAGGCGAACCGCCGACCTATGCCAAGTTGCTCGTCATCGCTGTTCTGTTTATCGCGGGCGGGGCGCTTCACCTCTTGGAGGACATGCTGGGGCCGAACGGCCCCTGGGGAGGGCTCGTGCTGCTGTTTCCCTTCTCGGGGGTCAAGTACCTCGGCTTGAACCTTTACGGCTGGTATGATTTCTTCCTGATCTATCTTTTTACCGGGGCGTTTTTTGCCGTCGTTTTGATGTACGGCGTTGCCCGGCTCGGCCGTATCGCATCGGTCAAACTGGATCGGGTTGCCGTTTTCCTGGTTGTTTCGACCTTCGCCCTGGCCGCGTTCCACCTCTGGATGTCGCCGGGTTACCCGGAGGAACTGGGCTTCAAGAAGGCCGAGGCCGTCTGGAAAGCGCATCAACTTTCCATTTTACCGGAGGCCTTGAGGGAATTCAGCGACAAGGCCCAGGCAACGGGCATGAAGACCCTATTCGCCACCCTTCCCAATATCCGGACGAAGCATTACGTCATTGCCCTGGCCGCGGTCTCCGGTGGCCTCCTTCTCCTTCTGTTTGTCCGCATGGTGGTCTATCTGATGTTCCACAGGCGGCTCAAGGAGCGCTACCGTGTTTCGCCGGTCCGGACGTTCCTGATCGTCTTGACCCTTTTTGTGCTTCTTCCGCCGGCGAGCGTTTACCTTTATTTTCAGCGCAATATGCCGATCACGGTTCCCGCTGAGACGGTTCCCGTGGCGTCGGGGTTCAGCTGTCCCGTCGGTGACGAGACCGGAAACGGTTGGAACGGCAAGGATCGCCGCGGCTGGTATGTCGGCCAGTCGTTTCTGGAACCTTTCTATCACCCCGGCGAGGACTGGAACGGGAGGGGGGGAGGCAACACCGATTTCGGACAGCCGGTTTATGCCATAGCCGATGGACGCGTGGTTTTTGCGGAAAACTGTTTTCACTGGGGAAACATGCTCCTGATCGAACATCGCCTGCCGGACGGTAAAATCGTGTTCAGTCTTTACGCCCACCTGAAAGACCTGCCGGTCCGGACGGGCGACGTGGTCAAGAGACGCCGGCAGGTCGGCACCGTCGGCAGGGGCTACCGGGATGCCACCTATAAGGCGGCCCATCTCCACTTTGAAATCCGGAAAGCAAGCATGGCCCGCTTCCCCGTCGTATTCTGGCCGCGTACCCTGACCTATCTGCCGCGGTCCGGTGTCACCCCCGAAAACCTTCCGGATTGGATCCGGGTGCAGTATGAGAATCCCTCCCTGTTCATCGGGGATCATCGAAAAATAAAGTTAAAAGGAACGGTCTTGACGAAGGGAAAAAAGGCGCCGGTCAAGCATGTTGAATCGGTATCCGGAAAGAGCCGGGTAAAGGAGTCCTTGCCGTCCGGAGTGCCGGCGGAAGGCAGGACGAAAAGTCCCGCTTCGGAGGAAAAAATCGAGCCGGTTCCCGAACAAAAGCCGGATGCGTTGCCGCCCGTTTCCCAGGGTGGGCCGGATAGGAGCCCGGACAACCTCTCTTCCGAATGATCCGTGATTGAGAACCGTCCGGCATACTTGGAATCCGTCTTGTGAAGATCCATGAAACAGGGGAACGTCATGAAATCTTATCGTAAGGAACTATGGTTCAATATTGCGGCCCGCAGGGCTCTCGTCAACATCACGTCCCAGGTGGAGGCATGTCTTCGGGAAAGCGGCATCCGGGAGGGGCTTTGCCTGGTCAACGCCATGCACATCACGGCGTCCGTTTTCATCAACGACGATGAACCGGGCCTGCACCAGGATTACGAGCAGTGGCTGGAGGCCATCGCACCCCATGAGCCCATTTCCCGGTATCGGCATAACCGCACCGGTGAGGACAACGGGGACGCGCACCTGAAAAGGCAGATCATGGGACGGGAAGTGGTGGTGGCGGTGACCGGAGGGGTTCTTGATTTCGGTCCCTGGGAGCAGATCTTTTACGGTGAATTCGACGGCGGACGGCGGAAACGCGTCTTGGTGAAAATCATCGGGGAATAGAGGTATTGACCGATCGGGGAGGCACGATTCAGGAGTACTCCCCTTCGATTTCCTCCGGTTCCCATTCGGTCAGGGTGCACCCGCATCCCCTGAACACGATCGTGATCAGTTTTCCGTCCTTGACGCCGAACAGGGGCTCCGCCGGCTGGTCCGGCGTAAAGGCCCTTCCGTTGACGAACAGGGCGTTTCCGATCACTTCCATCTTGTCTTCTCTGCTTAACTTCATGAACCGATCCGGGGGCTGCGCTTTTTCTGTTCTGTTTGCTGCACGTCTTATACAGGATCAGGTTCCGGCGGTCAAGACGCACGAGCCCCGCCATTGAATTTGAACGGCAACCGGAAAATCTTTCGCCCCCGGTTTCCGAAGATCTTGCCGGGAAAGCGTCCGGTGATGCGCTTGCGACGCCGGAGAAATCGAGTTGTTTCAACATCGTTTTCCGTTATTTTTTGGGAAACAGCCGTAAATATTGTCCGTATCCCTCTTTTTCCAGGTCTTCACGGGGGATGAAACGCAGAGCCGCCGAGTTCAGGCAATACCGGAGCCCGGTCGGCGGAGGTCCGTCGGGGAAAACGTGCCCCAGATGCGAATCCCCTTGCCGGCTTCTGACTTCCGTTCTCTGCATGAAAAGAGAGTTGTCCTCTTTTTCGACGATGTTCCCGGGTTCCAGGGGCCTGGTGAAACTGGGCCAGCCGGTCCCGGAATCGTATTTGTCGCTGGAGATGAACAGGGGTTCATCCGAAACGACATCGACATAGATTCCTTCCTTCTTGTTGTCCCAGTATTCATTCCGGAAGGCGGGTTCGGTGCCGTTTTTTTGCGTCACCTGGTATTGCAGGGGAGTCAATCCTGATTTCAAGGTTTTGTCGTCCGGCTTTTTCCAGGCATGGGCCGATGTCGACGCCTTCACCTCTTTCGGGGCGTTCCAGGTCTTTTCCAGGAAGCGGTCGCGGCCGGAGCCGCTTCTGTATAAGTTATAATGTGAAGGATTTTTTCGGTGATAATCCTGGTGATATTCCTCCGCCTCGTAGAATCGGCCGAGTTTCAGAATCTCCGTTGCAACCGGCCTGGAAAAACGACCCGATTCGGCCAGAGCCGCCCTGGATTGCTCCGCGATCCGTTTTTCCTCGTCGGTCTGGTAAAAGACGACGCTGCGGTAATGGGGTCCCCGATCGGCGAACTGTCCCCCCGGATCCGTCGGGTCGATATGCCGCCAGAAGACGTCGAGGAGTTGCCTGTAGCTGACTTTCCGGGGATCGTAATACACCCGGACGGCCTCGACATGCCCCGAAACAAAGTAATCCCGGTAGGTCGGATTCGGTTTGGTTCCGCCGGTATAACCTGAAACCACCTTCGTTACGCCGGGCGTCTTTTCAAAATCCGCTTCGACGCACCAGAAACAGCCGCCTGCGAAGGTGGCGATACGAATTTCTTCGCTTGTCGCCTCCATGTTTCGTGCCCCCTTTTCCTCTTTCTGCACACAACCGATGTTTTCATAGAGGATGAAGGAT
>JAGVTI010000197.1 GCA_019136935.1 Deltaproteobacteria bacterium | reverse complement strand
GCTGTTTACGGGGCTTTGACCGGTCAGAAAATATTGGGTGAACAGCGCGGTGCCGTGAACGGAAAAGGCGAACGTCAGCAGCCAGGTCGAGATTTTCGCCGGAAAGATTCTCTTGAACAGGAGGGAGCACAGGTACCCGGTCGTGCTGACGAAATAACCGGCCAGGGCGATGTTGAAAAGAATCCGGTCCATTACGGCAACGTCACCTCGATCGATTCATGGAGAATTTCCCGAATGAGGGCCTTCACGGCGTTCCAATCTTTCCTGCGGATCTGATTCAGCATGTCCGATTGGACGAGGGATTCGAAGACCTGCCTGTTTTCATCGGACGATCGTCCGCGCGCCAGGACAAATTCCCTGATCTCGCCCATGATTCTCAGGTAGATTTCATATTCCGTTCCGAATATTTCCTCCAGTTCCTGCCTTAAATGCCTGGCCAGGGCGGGGCTTTTCCCTCCCGTGGATATGGCGATGGACAGATCGCCCCGTTCCACGATCGACGGCAGGATGAAATCGCACCGTTCCGGCTCGTCGACGATGTTCACGAGGATATTCCGGATCCGGGCGTTCCGAAAGATCCGTTCGTTGACTTCCCGGTTGTCCGTTGCGCCGATGACCAGGAATGCGGAATCGATGTGTTCCGGTTCGTAATGCGCATCGATATGGGTGATCAGGCCCTGTCCATTCAATTCTTCCAGCCCGGGTGACAGACCTTTCGCGATAACCCGGACACGGGCGCCGCACTGAAGGAGCCGCTGGACCTTGCGGTAAGCCACTTCGCCGCCGCCAACGACGACGCACGGCTTTCCGCCGATATCGAGAAAAACCGGGTAATATTTCAAGGCCGAAATCCTTTTTCACCCCGGAAGGCGTGTTCTAAAAATAGAATCAGGTAAATAACCGGAAAGTCGATCATTCAGGCTGGAAACGCTAACACGAAGCCCCGGAAAATTCAAGCCGCTTGAAAAGTGCCGGGAAAAAAGATATAAAAACCGGGGAATGAAGAATATTCGGAAACAGGATGCCGGTTGAGGGGCGGTGCCGGACGGAAAGGGAGGAACGTTCATGGCGGATCGGAAGGGGGAGACGAAGAAACAGAAATGGATGAAACTGGAATTGTCCGTTCCGGAGGAACTCGTGGACGCCGTTTCAAATTTCGTGATCGAAATCGGTGCGCAGGGGGTTTACGAAGAAACTCTGGAACCCTGGGCGGCCAATGGCCTTCCCGAACTGGGGGGAAACAAGATCGTTTTTGCCTACCTTCCCTTCGATCTTCGCCTGGAGGACCGTATTGCCCGCCTGCAGGGCTATATCGAAGGCCTCGCGGATCTTTTCCCGTCGCTTCCGAAGGTCGCCTGTAAACAGGAGACGATCGAGGACCCGGATTGGGGCGAGCAGTGGAAGAAATATTTCAAGCCCCTGCGCGTCAGCCGAGAAATCGTTATCAAGCCCACCTGGGAACGATACACCCCCGAGGGCGGCGACATCGTCATCGAGATCGATCCCGGCATGGCTTTCGGAACGGGGCAGCACGCCTCGACGAGGATGTGCCTGGAAGCCCTGGAGGAGATCATCTCGAAAGACCGGGATATCAAGGCATGGGAGGTCCTGGACGTGGGAACGGGGACGGGGATTCTCGGCATCGCCTGCGCCAAACTGGGGGCGGAAAAAGTCCTCTGCCTGGACATCGATAAAAAGGCCGTCGGCATCGCCCGGGAAAACATCCAGATCAACGGCGTGGCGGACCGCGTCAAGGCGAGCAGCCGCGATGTGGCGGCCCTGGAGGGGGCCTTCGACCTGATCGTCGCCAACCTGACGGAAAAAATTCTCACGAAACTGAGACAAACCCTCGTATCGCTTCTTCGCCCCCGTGGCTACCTCGTCATTTCGGGCATCATCATCGAGAACAGGAATATGATCGAGGAAAGCTTCCTCACGTCTCCCATTGAACTTCTCCGCACTCTGACAGAGAAAGAGTGGATCTGCTACGTCATGAAAAAAAGGGCGGAAAATCCGTGACGACGCCGCGGTTTTATCATCCGGAGGAAATGAATCCGGGGTGTGTTGTGGTTCTTGCCGAAGATCATGTACATTATGCCCGGCGTGTTCTCCGGATGCGCCGGGGCGATCGCCTTGATTTGATAGACGGCAGGGGGTTCGAATATCACGGGATCGTTCACGACGTAACGCAGGAGGGGATTTGGGTCGAAGTCCTGGAGAAAAACCCGATCCTCGATCCGTCGGTCGGCCTGACCCTCTGCCAGTCCCTGATCAAGGCCGACAAGATGGATTTCATCGTCCAACGGTCCGTCGAACTGGGAGTGGACACGTTCATCCCCTTCGTTTCGTCGCGATCCGTTGTCCGCCTGACGCCGGAAGGAGCCGACCGGAAGGTGGCGCGCTGGCGGAAGATCGCCGCGGAGGCGGCAAGGCAGTGCGGACGATCGACCATTCCCATGGTGGAGCCCGTTCTGTCTTACGGCGACATGCTGAGCAGGGCGGATGGGAAAGCGGTGAAGGTCATCTTCTGGGAGGCCGAGCCGGAAAGAACGATCCGCCGGATTTTCCGGAATGACGAAGGAGAACCGTCGCCGGGGTACTTTTTCATTGTCGGTCCCGAGGGGGGATTTTCCGGCGACGAGATCTTCCGGGCGAAAGAGTCGGGATTTCTTTCCGTGAGTATCGGAAAACGCATTTTGAAGGTGGAAACGGCCGTGCTGTCGATTCTGGCCATTCTGCAGTACGAAAAGGGCATTTTTCACGGCGATTGACGGGTCAGGGGGATTTTATACGTGGCAACGCATACCTACGGCGGATTCTGGAGGCGGTTCTTCGCCTTTACGCTGGATAGCGTGGTGATCTATATTCTGGCAACCGTTGTTTTGACGGCGGGCATGTTCGTTCTGGGCGCCGCCTCGGGGCTCCAGGAAATCCGGCCTGCCGGCAGGCCGTCGCTGGTGGTTTTCCTGCGTCTTGCCGTCCTTTTCAATCTTCTCTACCTGTTCATGTGCATGGCGTATTTCACCTATTTCCACGGAATTTGCGGCAAGACGCCGGGCAAGATGGTCTTCGGTCTCAAGGTGATCCGCGAAACCGGGGAACCCCTGACTTTCGGCACGGCTTTTCTCCGCTGGATCGGCTACTTCGTTTCCTCTCTTCCTCTCAATCTCGGTTTTATCTGGATCGCCTTCGACAGGAAAAAACAGGGATTTCATGACAAGCTTGCCGGAACCGTGGTCATCCTCGATGAAAAACGGGAAGACGCGGATGAATCTGCTGCCGCCCCGCTATGAGGGCGTGCTGTAACCGATGGTCTCGTGAAAACCCAACCCCTCCCCCGTCAGGAATAGAACCCCCTCATCACCCCCACCCTGGCCCTCCCCCGTCAAGGGGGAGGGGATCAAGGACCCGTTTTGCCCTCTCACGGGGGAGGGAATTCAACTCTCTGGCCGCTGGCCGTCCCCTCGCGGGAGGGGATTTTGACCGTTTGCCAGGCTATCGGGATTTGATTCGTCACTCGTTTTTCCGCTTCTTCCTCTCGTCGGAATCGTCTTCCAGGTCGAGGTCGAAGTAGACCCCGTCGGCGCTGATGGCCTTGATGTGGGCGCCGTAGTCGGCCGAATCGGCGAAGACGATGTGGTCGTCGAGGGATGGTTGCCGCTGCCCTTCGTCGAGGGTGGCAGCCTCGCTTGACCGCTTGGTGTCACGCTGCATGGTTTGGCCGACGGTGCTGTCCGCCAGGTTTCTGGCGCCGGCCTCGAAGGCGGCCTGGCGGGCTGCTGCTGCTGCGCGGTCGGCCAGGACCTGGTCGATGGTGCCGTCGCGGTAATACTGGAGGTCCTTCCATTGCGCGTTGGTTAAGCCCTTGGTGTTGGTCGGGACATAGCCTATTGCCGTATGACCGATGGCGTTGCTCTGACCGGTGGTGTCCGCGTTCCAGTAGCTGTCACTGACATTCATACCCTGTCCCACCAGCCCTCCAAAACAACTGCCCCGCGGAGTGACGGATACACGACCGCTTGCCCAGGAACGGGTGATGTTGGAACCATTTCCGACCAGCCCCCCAACGTACGAGAAGCCTCCCGTCACGTCGCCCGTGGCATAGGAATCCGATATGGACCCTCCCCACCTCAGATTCCCGACCAGGCCGCCCATATGCGCGGTAGCCCCATCGCCGTGTCCATCGCGACCATTGCCGATTACGTTACCCGTGGCGAAGGAGTGCGTAATGTCACCGTCCCATAACCCGGCGAGGCCGCCCAAATACCAGACCCCGCCGGTAGAAATCGTCCTGACATCGCCCGTGGCGAAGGAACGGGTCAGGTAGCCGCCGCCGGAGCCCACTAGGCCGCCCAGACCGCCGCGTCCGGTGACGTTGCCGGAGGCCCAGCAGTTGTCGATGTTGCCGCCGGAGCCCGCCAGGCCGCCCACACTGCTGCCGCCGGTTACGTTGCCGGTGGCGAAGGAGTTGTCGATGGCCCCTGCTGTCGAGTATCCCAACAGGCCGCCCACGAATTCACCGGTCAATGTCTCGTTACCGACGGTACCCCGTGCGTAGGAATTACTCACTGTAGCGCCCATTAGATACCCCGCTAGCCCGCCCAAGTACGTGCC